>JBBAAO010000003.1:0-300000 GCA_041658205.1 Bacteroidota bacterium | reverse complement strand
TACACCGTGCGTGTTGGCGTTTTCAATTTTTTATAGACGCCGTTGGCAACAGTCTGTTTTGATGATGAAATTCCGATGACGGCGATGGATTTCATCGAAAGGAAATTATGAGCGAGGGTGGAAATAGAGTCCATAAAATTTTATAGAATATTTATTGAAGGAGGGTAAAAAGTTTAACGAATATTGCCAAAAAGGCAAGAGGAAAAAAAGTGTAAAAGTTGTGTAATAATTTAGTTGTCACACAATTGGAAAACCGTATCAATACATTACCGTTATACTATTTGTGAAGAACTTTTTTCTCTGTTGATATGCCTAAGATTTCCCACACTGGGCTGTACTTCGTCAATGCGGTCATAATGAAATAAATCACAAGAATACCGGCAACAGTACTGGCGAATCCTCCCTGTGGATGTGTGAAATAATAGAGTGCGGCCATAATGAGTCCCACAATACGGATAATTTGATCAGTCGATCCAATGTTCGTTTCCATGGCAATCTCCTTTTATAAACATCTCTGTGTTGCCGTAGCGAAAAAAAATTATTGCGCGTTTGCCCGTTTCAACCGGTTTTCATCCGCTTGTTTATGTGCAAATGTTAACGCCTGTTGTTCGCTGGCAAACCATACTGTTGAAGTCTTTGTCTTATATCCCAAGAGTTTTTTTGAACTTCGTATGATCCAGACGGATGGGTCATCCTTGTAATGGAGAAGTTCAATACACTGTCCCCCTTCGTTTGAGAGAACAGTTTTAATATTGGCAGATGGCGTTGTTTGCATAGTGCGATTCTCCTTGTGTTGTGCGGTAATGACGGAACATTGCTTTTCGATCGGACCGAACAATTTCAAAGAAGCAACGCTGAGTGAGAAAAAGACCCAGGGGTGATAGATGGTCTCTTAGGTATGGTATCAATTTCACCCTTCGTTGTGGCAATAGCAAGGTACTTATTGAACTTCTTTTTTAGAGGGGAAATTACACCGTAATATGCCTATTAGTGATGGAATCACTATGTTCCACAAAACAAGCAATTCGGTCGATGGACTGACATGAGATTACCGCAGTGCGAACATTTCCAACGTTGTCGTTCTTTCGCCAGAAATTTGTTGATCCCGTGCTCTTCAATAGCGCGAAGATTGTCGATCATGCTCATGCGGTATTTCGTTCTATATCGCTTATCGAGCTGGCGAAGTCTTTTACAGGGGAAATGACCGCAGAAGGAAAAACAGAATTTTTTTCCGGCAGCTTTCAACTCCGCACAGTTTTTTATGATGCAGTGAATGCAAGATTGAGATTTGTGAGTGTTGGGACCATTACATCCGACGCAATGATGAACATCGCGTTGATGAGCCATACAGAGAGCACAATTCATTCCGCAGGGTGCAACAAGGATACGAGAAACAACAGGATGCAATAATTGCTTGGGCATAGAACACCATTTAGTAGACTGTTCTTTTATCCGGTGGAATAATCTCCGCTACAAGGCGGGAAGTTTTTTCTTCAATAATTTTTGTGTTTACGGGATATCTATTGGTGTGATTATAGATAAATATTTGTTCCAGGAGACTTTTTTTAAAGAACGCCGACCGGTCATTCCACAATGTCCCGGAAACAGTGATGATCGTTTCCATATCACTGCGACGATATTGTGTGATCAGTCCAAGCAGTTTCAATTGTGGAAGAATAGTATCTGAAAATTGTTTAGCAATCCGAATTTCGTCCACTGTCGGACGGAATGCGGACGTATCGTATTCGTATCCTCCGCGATGGATGGTAGCAAGCACTTCTCGATCCCATTCCCGAATGAGGAAGGTGATAAAACCAATTACCGCTAAGGCAATTGTGCCGACAATAATATTTTTTCCTCTATTGCTCATGATGTTGGCGAAGGTGGACGGAAGAAAATATGCAGAATTTTTTGTATGGATGCCTGCAGAAAATGTTGAGAAGAGACATTTGCCCAATTGATCTCTTTGGCGTATATCAGTCAGAGTGAAAATCTAGACGAGTTCTAAAATTCTGCGGCACCGTTATTCTCGGTCCCGATGTGTCGCTTTGTTGTTTCGTTTCCAGCGGCACTGTTTATCGGGACGAAGAATGGCAACGGTTTCAATGTTGAGCAAATAGTAATTGAATATTGCATCGGCCGTATCAAATCAACTTACAGACTCTTATCATCAGTTACGGTATATCCCACATTTCCCGAGCAAAGGAATATCGTTTCGGGAAGGAAAGTTTTCCCACCTTCGGCTGTACCAGTTGCGCAAATTCCCTGTAGGACATCTTCACCAGTTCTTTATGTGTCCCTGCATTGAAGGCAATCATTTCATCTTCCTCGAGACTGGACGAAACGACAACATCCATTTCAAAAAGATTGCCGAACGGAGGCATTGCTCCCACTTCGCATTCCGGGAATTTGTCTTTAAATTGTTGTTCGCTTGCGAGTTCAATATGTTGTGCGCCGGTAAATGTCTGCAGCGCGTTAAAATCCACCATATGCGATGCGGGCACCACAATCATCATCATCTTATCGTCTATTTTAACGATCACCGATTTTGCCACCTCTTTTCCCGGAATGCGGGCGAGCGCGGCAATTTCCAGTGCCGTGTATGCCTGCGAATGTGTGATGACAACATATTTTACCTTATGGCTGTCCAGAAAAACTTTCAATCGTTGAAGTATCATAATGGTCTCCTTTCTCATTCGTGATTAATTATAGACAGGGGACACACCTCCGTAAAAACACAAAAACCTCTTTCATTCCATTGTTTGGAATTCGAGAGGTCCAAGAAAAAACCGTGAAAGCTTCTTCATACGCTTTCTCCGATCAGAGTGTGGAAGAACAAACTACAGTTCAAAAGTACTTTGCTTTGACGGAAATAGCAAGAGGGGAAATGCGTATGATTTTAAGGAATTTTAACGGTTCATGGATGATGCAAATACTCAGCGATAGAGTGCGGGAATGTATCGATATTGTGGTTCACTTCATTGTTTTTGAAACGGACAGTGATTGCAGATGCGTTCAGAGTTTTTGTTTTTCGAGCGTGGTGTCGTTTAGCCGAAATTACCGTTTGATTTTTTGCGATGGACGGTTGAAAAATTTATTACTCTTGCTTTTCAATGTAGTAGAAACCACCCTTGCTCCCTCCTTATAGAAGGAGGGGTAGTGATGCGGCAATATACAGAGGCACGAATATTTAGCAAAAGTATTTCCATTTTGATCAATGCTTTTTTGGAAGATATGAAATCTCTGCATTTGTGCGCAATATTTTTTTCTGGAGAACATTACCCATCTTCAACGAGGAGGAGTCGGGGAGTGATGCGTTTTTATATTTTACCACATCTCCTTTAATCTCCACGGTGCGGGTTGAGAAGATGTTGATACTCGTTTTAAACGCCGCCGTGGAAACGGTCGAAACAAACATTCCGATGAGAACATCGACAACGTTGTTCACTTCTTCAATGGAAAGGTTGATGACTGCATCGCCCCCGTTCACCTTCAAGGATTTGTTCATTTCGGCAATCATATCCGGATCATGGAGAGTAATCAAATCGTATGCGGTGAAGCTGGCGCGCGTGGTGTAATTGAATTGTCCCACCACGGTGTACCCATCCGGAAGACTTCCGCGGTTCATCGATGCGACTCCGTCGAATAACAGGGCATCATACGTAATGGTTTGGCATCCGGCAAACAGAAGCATGAGTATCGGTAATACAAATTTTGATATCCGTTCCATAAAATTATCCTTAGGAAAAAATTAGAAATTCAATTCGGTATTTTCATCCACAAAACCATGGGCACGGTATTCCGTTTCAAAAGCGTTCTGTATACAGACAAGGTTGATGCTTTCCACGGATCGGAGAGAGCTCTCTTTGTTGAACGAGACGACCGTTCCCGAAATGATAACGGTGCGAGGATGATAGATCAATCCCAAGAGCGCAATAACGGTGAAGAATCCGTCGCCGAATGTTGTCTGAGTTTTGATTGTCAGATTAATTATCGCATCTCCATTTTGACGGGAAATTTCTTCTTTGATCAATTCGGAAAGATCCGGTTTCGATAGCGTCACTAGACCAAAGATTGCCCAGCTTCCCTTTGTGTTGACGGTGAATTCTTTTAAGCGAGTGTATGCTTTCGGTGAACTTGATGACAAATACACTGAACGATCTAACGAGATTGTATCCAATTGCATTCGAAAACATCCGGAAACAATGAATGTTGCGAGTAGAACAAGTGCAGTATAACGTTTCATAACATCCCCAATAGATGAGAAGAAAAAAGGCAGATATGTTTATACGAGGAAATGTAGATAAATATCCTGAGGTGAGCAATCTCAAATTCAGGTAGTTTTATTTATAAAATGTGGAAGGTGTTACGGTCTATTTAAATCCGTACTTTTTAATGTGCTTATATGCAATATAGAGAGCGCCGGCCGTACCCGCGGTAGCAATGGAAATCTTCCAGGGACGATCCTTCTCCGCATCGTGTAATTGCAGCATTAACGGCGCAGTGAGATCAATCTTCTCGTTTCGATCCCAGGAGAATGATTGCGGTGTGCCGGCAAACGAATAATACAATGATGGAAGAGGGGCTTCCCCTGCATGGACGAGTGCATAAGAGAGAGGAAGAACAAATACCGGTTTCGTTAACAATGTTGAAGGATCGGCCATTCGGAGCAGACCGAGCGTGGTATCCTGCGGTGTTCTGTCAATGGTTTCCTGAGAAGCAGCAGGGATGAAAACGAAGAGGAATAATATTGGAAAAAATATTTTCATTCTTCCTGTGAGAAAATAAATAATTCTTCTCTCTTTTCAAATGTGTTTTATAGTGATGTCATGACTACAAGTCATGACATCACTACGCGAAAAAATACTGACGTTCTTCACCCTGAGACCCTTCGCTTCGCTCAGGGTAACATCGAGATTCAAAATGACAAGGTATTTTTTTTCTACGGCATTAAACTGCTCTTTGCTTGAAACCGCAGCACGCGAGAATTGGAATAACAGGTTACAAACAATTTTCCGGTGGAACTTTGCACCGCAATGCCGTACGGCTGACCGACATTATCCGCAGCGGCGCCGGTGACGCTGGAACTGATGAAATCTTTTTTCCCGATCACCACATCGGCGGAGTCACCGTTCTTTTTAGATGGTGCACTATAATAGATGAGCACTCGGTTGAACGCACCATCCGCAACGTAAAGATTCTTCTTGGCATCGACCGCTAGTCCATACGGAAAATACACATTGCCACGGTTTGCCGGACCAGGCGTTGAGCCGTTTGTAAAGTCCGGTTTGCCGAGCACAATATCAGCTGAGGCGCCGTTCGCTTTTGAGGATGCATTTAAAAAGATAAGAATGCGGCTGTTCCCACGCTCACCTACATACAAATTGCCGGCGTTATCAACAGCGAGAGAAGTAGGATTGGACATTTTGTTTGCGGAAGTGCCGTTGGAACTGGTGGTATAATCAGACTGTCCGAGCACACCGTCCGCAGCGGCGCCGTTTGCTTTGGAGGCTGCGTTGTTAAAGCGAAGCACGCGATGGTTCGATCCGTCCGCAACGTACAGATTTCCGGACGCATCGCACGCGATACCTTGTGCGGAAAAAAATCCACTTTGCGTGGTGTTAAATCTTCTGGTGACAAAATCAGGCTGGCCAAGCACGCCGTCCGCAGCGGCACCGTTGGTTTTGGAAGCGGCATTGTTAAAACGAAGTACGCGCGTATTTCCCTGATCGAGCACAAAGAGATTTCCTAACTGATCCACAGCAATCGAGACTGGAGTTTCAAATCCGGTGGCAGAAGGGGTGCTTCCGCCGGCAGAGTCATTCCAAATTCGATTCGTAAAATTATGTTGGCCCAGAACACCGTCTGCATTGGTTCCGGATGCTTTGGTGGCCGCATCGTTAAACCGGAGGACGCGATGTGCGCGCTGATCTACGACAAAGAGAGCACCGCTGCCGCTCAGTGCCAATCCCCATGGACCGGGAATGGTATTTTGCCCGACGGAGTCCGTTCCGCTGGCGGTAAAGGTGGAACGTCCGAAGACCGCTTCCGCACTTTGTCCGTTCACCCACGGCGGAACCACCACCTCAGGTTGAGTTGTTGTTTCTTCTTTGCATCCGGCAATCAGCATGCCGATGGCTATTAGTACAAATACATTCTTCATACGCTCCTTATTTTCTCCCCCGTGTCAATGTATTTCTATTTCACACCTGTTGCAATATGCTTCCGGATGTTCTTGACAGCCGGCACACGTGTTTGTACGATTGGCCGATACAATTTTTATTTCTGCGCCTCTGCGGTGAATGGTTCTTTTATATCGGCCACAGCCACCCGAATATTCCTGCGGTGAGCAGTGCGTAAATAATTCCATCGCATGTCATTTTAAAGACGGAGAGCCATGGTTTATTGAACCAGATGGACATTTGCCATAATGCGGCGGCGTAACCAAGAAAAGCCGTCACTCCGGTAAATCGAAACACCTGTAGATATTCCGCACCGACCGGCAGAGCGCGTCCTGCAACATATGCAGCAAATATTCCCATAGCCGTTGTGTAGAGAAACCAAGAGACAAATGTGACTCCCATCGGTGTTGATCCATATTTCCAGACGGTGAGGATCATAACCGGACTATCCTTCAATTTCGCCTGGAACTCTGGAGATTCCCGTTCTTTTCTGTCCGTTGCGCGGGGGAGAAGATATTCGCCCGGCGGAAGATTAAACGGACGAAGAGCATTCATGATGCCCTCCTGATCTTGTAGGCGGGGAAAATCATTCTTATGCCACAGCGGCGCCATGTTAATAACCGCACTAACAAAAAAGACGAGTACCGATGAGAGAAGAATAGGAAGCCAGAGCAGATCGAGTGTTGTCATAACTGCACTCCTTGCAAGATGGATGAATTACCGTTTGCAGCGTGATGAGCAAACGGATGACATTTCCGCAAAGATAAACGCATTCGTGCACAGATGCAACGGTGAAGGAAACGAATGACAGGAGAAATGATGCAACAAAAACGGAGTTTTTAAAAAAACAAACACTCCCAACGAGAGAACGATAGATTGTGAGCGAGACAAAAAAATTTATTATCCGGAAGTTACAACAGTTGACACGACAGTTTACTTGCTAAATTTGTAATCGATATCATTAAAATGATTCCAATTTCCGGTATAGAGATCAATAAAGAATGTTCCGGTAATCACATCCAGAATAAACCAACCGGCACTTAATCGGGGATAGAGATGAAACCTCTTTTCTTCATCTTGATTCTTCAATGTCAGTATGTGATCGGTGTTGGAACGTAAAAGAATATAGTGGTCAACAATCACTAATGAATCAAAGACCCCTCCGCTAGGCTTAACATATCTTTTTGATTTCGTTGTATTCAATATTGGTAACTCAATATTTTCTTGAGTGTATATTTTTGTATTGGACGGAAGATGAGTTACCGACACCTTGTCTTCATACCCTTTGAATATTGTTGCACAGCCGTAGAATGAACTTACCACAACAATACACAAAACTATACTACCGATCGAATCTTTCATTGCATTTATCCTTTGTGTGTTTATTACTCTGCCGAACGGACTTGAATGAACCCGCCAACCAACGTGGCGGATAAACCTGCGTCGCAACGACAGCTTGAGCGACCGATTAGGCGCTATGTTGTAAATCTATTTGGTGACACTTTGTAACGTGGTTTGAATAAAAATGTTTTTCCCGGAATTATTATCGTTAAATATCGAATGACCTTTATCGCTTGATTCTTTTACGAGACCAATACCTTTCGCAAGCCATAATGAAATAGTTCCATTTCCCGTATTGATGTCAATCCTGACAGTTTCCATTTTTGATCCTAAGACTACAAGCGTGTCTCGCACTCCTTCAGATGCAGAATATTGATGCTTGAATAATGGATAGGGCGTTTCCGGCGGATTGTCGCCGAGAGAATACACAATTCCTCCACTATCCTTCATGGCAAATATCCAGCCCCACTGTGTTGTTCCCGACAACCGGCCGAGCAATGCATAAAAGACTCCACGGGTAAAACTTGTCGTATCAATGCGCGTGTCGAATGTGCTTATGGATTTGCCGCTGTCGCTCAAGGCGTTGGAAGAATACGTCCAAACATACGATCGGGAAAAGGGGAAATAATCGTTCGTATAATCTGATGGATTTCCATTTCCTTGAGTTGTCGAATCATCGTTACAGCTGATGAATAAGAGGAGAACAGAAAGGAAAGAGAGATATTTGAGCATGATAACTCCTTATTGTTTAGACAGTTGCATGTATTATAATGATAACGATTGTTTGCATTTACTCTGCATGTTCTTTTAGTTCCCATGCTTCCTGTTTGTCCCAATTTACTTTGATATGATGTATTGTTACGGCTGGGTGTTCTTTCATGTATGTATCAATTGCCAGTAATTGATCTTTGCACGGACCGCACCAAATAGCCCAGTATTCTACAAATGTGTACTGAACATTTTTCGTAACGTCAGACATTGTTACGGGACTTCCATCATATCGACGAATATTTTTTAACTCGTCTTCCAGCGTGTTTGCTTCAAACACTGTTTCCGCTTGCGTTAATGCTTCTTCCAATTTTTCAATGAAGCTCGATGTGTATCCCACTTTATAGAATATTTGTTTTCCAGATGCATCGTAGACTTTAAATTTTGGAAGCGAAAATCCGCTTTTTAATGCTTTCCGATACGTTGATGAATCAACGATGAATGAAGAGGTTGTATCAATCTGCTCGTTTCGCAAAAACGTCTGAACGCTCCGTTCATTTTCCGTTTTCGGTTCGGTCTGCTGAAATGTAATGGTAAAACAACTACAGAGCATGGTTGCGGCTATCAGTATGAAAAGCGTTACACGATACTTGCTCATGTTCTATTTCTCCAAATAAATATCTATAAGATAAACAATTGATACAAAGACTGCACTTCAAGTGCCCAACAGAACGGAACGAACACGCCAAACAATGTGGCGGATAAACCTGCGTTGCAGTGCGATTTTTGCATCATGCTTTTTTTGGCGGGACGCGCCATCTGATAGCGTTTTTAAATTACCGATATCTATTTCTATCATAAGTTGTCATTTAAGAATTCAACACTTATAACTCAAGCGCATAGCGATTGCAACTTCAGCTTGAGTGACTAGAAGTGGTCTCAAAAATGAATTTTATTGTCATTCCGAACGAAGTGAGGAATCTCGTTTTTATAATTGAAGACAAAAACGAGATTTCTCGATGCTTCGCATCTCGAAATGACAATGATTAGGTATTTTTGAGACCACTTCTAGTTAGAACACACTCGAAAGTTTGCCTAGTGTAATAACCGTGATAATTATTAACTCATTTACATAGTATCGTCATTAAATTTTGCAATGAGTTTATCAAACATATCATCAATCCATTTTATAGATTCTTTTGTCTGATAACTTCCTAAATTATTTCTATCAAAATGCGCTTTTAGCACTATTTCATAGGAGTATGTGCTTAACGCACTAACATCTTGAGTATTTGTCAATGATATATCTAGTTTCTTTATGAACAAGCTAGTTCGAAAAGTTCCAGTGTTAGACTTAGGGATAATTATAACTTCAACCGTAAAATATTTTGGTTTTTGCAGTACAATTTTATATTCATCAGATTTTTCACTTTGCATCAATTTATTGCTTTTAAAATATACATTTGTTTTTTTTGGTAACCGAAATGACATACCTTCATAATATATCGATTCGCTTGGATTTCTTGAAAAACGATTTGTTGCAATTGATTGTAATAAATTAATTAAAGGTATCTTTTCGCTTTGAGATAAATTGTAAGGATTATTGGTTACTGGAAATGGATTGCCGGGAGTTAATGGCTGAATTAGTGTATTTATTTCTACCATTTCCTTGAAAATAGCGTACTGAAGCATTTCGCAATAAAAGGAGGAAGTACTGTCATAATATTCGGGCTCGGAAAAAAGAATTGTGTCTTTCCCATTAAATTGAAGTCTAGGTGTTGACAGGGAATGATAAATATTAAACTTTCTCCAATTATTATTCGTTTTAGAATAATTAAAAAAAGGTGGGAGCCTTCTGTCGGTAAGAATTACATATGTTGTAAAGCGTTTTTCAATGTCACGACTTACAAATTCTTGTTGATTTTGTATTTCAATAAGTATTGGGTTAACCGATCTGAGAATGTCGTTTGTTTTTAATCTTAATGAGTCAACTATAATATCAGATTTGGTTTTATAATCTTTCAGAATTGAATCAAGACCATTATCAAAATTCTTTAGAATTATTGTTGTTCGCGTATTAATTTCGCTTGTTAGATTATATTGATCATCTGATTTTTTATCAGAGTCATAAATCGTTATAAATGAAATAATTAGTCCAATACATAAAAATAACTTTACAATATTCGCCAGAATATATTTCTTCTTAAAGATTGTTAGTTCTTCATAAGGATCTTTTCGAAGAATTAACAATAGTGTAGAGATAAAAGCAATAAATACACCTATATATTCCATAAAGCTTTTATCCTTTGTAAATTCACCTTTGGATATTCGTGTGTTCTAACTCTAATTATAATAACTACATCCACATCTTATTCAATTTCAATAAAAACACATCGGGATATTTTCTCATAACCTTGCGAAGGGTATGAGAAATAAATAGTAAAACCTTCGCAAGGTTTCAAACTATTTTGTATCGCAAAGCACGCTCCGCTGTTTTTAATTTTGTGCAATTCGCGTCTGCTCTCCCGCATTCTTCAAAAGATAAATTGTGTATTCCTGTTCGCTGTTTTCCCATTCACCCAAACCGAAATAGGTGAGAAGGCCTGCAAGAAAAAGAAATCCTGCAACTGATGCAGCAAGAATCACCACGGAAACGGTCACCGATGAAAACGCCGGGAGAATAAAGAGCGTAAAAAGGATAATTCCCCGGAAGAGAACATACCGCGTAATAACAAAATACCATTTCCCTTTTTCCTGAAGTTCAGGCCAATTGCGAATATCCTCCATATGGAACGCCAGTTCAATTTTTTTCCCAAAAAGCAGAAGAATAATAAGCGAAAGTGCGGTAATCAGTTTGGTAAGGAGAGAGGATATTTCTTCATTCAGCGATGTGCCAAGGAGAAAACCGCATACAACTCCAAAAAGCAGATAGAAAAGGGGGAGGGGTTTTATTTTTGTATCCATAATTATATGAGCCCAATCTTACGGACTGAAATTCAACATCTCTATCCGAACGTTTTTAATATTTCCAAACCTTTTGACCATGTACCATAACCGGACACGACATTGATGTGTCCCGCATTGCCAATACTGATAAATTCGCTTCCCCAGCAATCGGCAAAATATTTTGCCCTCTCCGGCGTTACCCAAATATCATTCTCACTTGCCACTACAATGGTTTTAAAATCGATTTTTTGTTTTGGTATCGGAGAAAATCCTTTTGCGGGGAACGTATAGAGCGGAGCTTCCAAATCGCTCGGAGCAACAAGTAACGCTCCTTTGATTCTCTTATTGTATGTTGTTGCCCAGTGCACTATGGTTGCACATCCCAAACTATGCCCGATCAGCACAACGTTCGACAAGTTATAATGCGACAGTGTGTTGTCGATTGTTTGAATCCAATCGTTACATTCGGGAGAATCCCATTCTTGCTGATGTATGCGGCGGATGTTTTTTACAGATTTTTCGAAATATGTTTGCCAATGATCAGAACCGGAATCACCTAATCCCGGAATAATAAAATAACGGGTCATTACACCAAAAACTCCTTCAACGGAGGTAATCAATAATACTTTAATTAATCCGTTTAAAGTGTAGTGTTAGTGAACGGCAAGTGCAATACCCAAAAGAGGGTATTTCCTAAAAACGAGGTAATGTAACGGAGAATTTGATCTTATTTTTGTGTTGCTGATAGATGTTTGATAGTTACACCGTTGAACATCTAAAGATGAATGTTTAGTGATGCTATTACTCATAGTCATGCATCACTGAATTTCACTCAACCTTGCAAAGGTTTCAAGATGTATCGTGGTGCTCTGCTCCGAGTTTGACCGACAATGTGATTACTGATTATCGCAGATTTTTGTAACTACTCAGCGGTTATGATTTTTTGCCACTAAAACACGGAAACACAAAATTTCAGCAACCTTTTTGGGATAATGGTTCAAATTCTTTTTGTGCACTTTCGTGTTTTCGTGTCTGCCCGACTTGTTGTTTGGTGGGATTTGGTGGTATGTTTTTAAATTGTTAGAAGCCATCTCAAAAATGAAACTAATGCCATTCTGAGCAAGCCTTGGATGTTTTTTATTAAGCGCAGCGAAGAATCTGAAACTATTTTCAGATTCTTCATCCCGATAAACGACATCGGGATTCAGAACGACCGTGATTTTGTGTTTTTGAGATGGCTTCTAAGTAATTCTGCTGAGTAGTTACAGATTTTTTCATTTATCCTTCATTGTTTCAAATGTATATCGCATCTACATTCAAACATCAGACATTGTGTCATTGCAATGCTTCATTGTTTATCCGCCGAACTCCATTGTGAAAGGTGCAATGTGCATTATGCTCCTGTCGAAACTCATTCAGCGATTGTAAACGGTTATTGTGGAGCTGTCACACTTCATTCTGCGTCATGAAATATTCTTTGTGAGAGTGTACAACAACAAAGTGTGAATGACGAAGCTCATTTTTTCATTGTTGCAATTCATTATTTCGCCGTTGAAAGTCATTGTTCGATTGTCAACAGACAGAATGGCATTGTCACAGTTCATTTAAATAGTGATGCCATGACTCTGAGTCAATTAAATCCAGTACTTATACTTCACAATCATTACAAGCTCTTCGGAATATTTTTTGAAGCTCTCCGGAGTAGGGAAGGATTGACGGAAGTACGATTGATCCACAAGTGGATCATTCCGTAATCCCGCATAATCACGATAACTGGAGTATGGCCACTCTTCAATATGTTTCACCAATCCTGCTCGAAAAGGATTCTGGTGGATATAGGACATAAGTGTGGGGAGATAATTCTCATCATCAATTTCTTTTGCTTTGGAATGTGTCTGAAATAAACTTCCGTGGCGTTCAATCGATCGATTGAGAGATTTTGTGTAACTGCTTAACAATGCGGCGATGTGTGTTTTTAAGGTGGCAACGTCGTTGCTTGTCACTTTCACAAGAAAATGAAAATGCGTGGGCATTAAACAATATGCAATGGTTGAGAGATGTTGCTGAGTGTATTGTTTATAATGTTCCAGGAAGAACTGATAATTTTCGTTTTCCTTAAAAACGACTTCCTGATTTTCTGAGCGGTTGTAAAAATGATAATACTTTCCAATTTCAAGAATCATATTATCTCCGGTTTAACCAAAGTGATGTGATGCCACAACTATAAGTAAAAATTCTTTAACAAAACTAAATCACTTTCAAGAGAGATTCAAGAAACAATTTGGTCTGAATTAAAAAGAGTTCCACATCTTCCGCCATAGGGGGAGGAAACAGGGCGGAGGTTCAGATGTGGAGGGACTCTTTTATAATTTATTGCAGTCTATAAGTACATATACTCCAACCATAGGAGAAATTGGAGAGTAAAAAGAGATTTATTTTTTCGAAATGTGAAGAGATGAGGATTTTGTGAGAAACAGGAAGGTTTTGCACAGAAAAAAGCCTGCTCAACGAATTAAGCAGGCTTGGGAAGATACTTGTACGTTACTTTACCGTAATGGGTATAGTAATCACCGGGTGTATTTTTGGTGCTGTTACAGCACTTAAGACTTTAAATTTTAGATCGAGAGTTGTAAGATTCTCCATCACCTTTACTTCAATCTTAGTGACACCGTTTGCCTTGAGCGTGATGATATGACTGTTGTCATGAAAAAGGTAGTTGCTTGTATTTTCCAAAATATATTCGGTGCTGCTGGAATTTTTTATCTTCACCGTCAGAACGGAAGTCTTACCGTAATAGGATGTACTTTCTACAATGAGTGATTGCTGGATGAGAGGGACAAGAAATTGTTCTCTGCCGATCAGCGTATTGTTGAACCAGACCACAGTCCGATGATCGAACAATGCTTCTTTTAAACTCGCTTCGGTTTTTTCTTTTGCAAATGCGAGTGTGATCGGTCTATGACCGCCATCTGGCACGTCATATTGCCAGTCGATTAATCCGTGAATATCCGATGCTCCCATCATGGTCAAATTATAATCGAGCGCAATCTGCAATGCTTCATCCGAATAGGTGACGTCGTTTACCACTTCAATGCCGTCCAACAGTTTTTCCTTCAACAAAAATTTGTGCATGTCGGTCAACCGGGCGACGCCGTCTTTCACCTGTCCTAGCCAGTTTGGATGATTCCAAAATGTGAATGCCCCCTGACGTTTTGCTTCGCGAAAGACTTCGATGGAATCAGGAGTGAGCATTTTATTTGCATCGCTCAAAAAAAGTGCGTTGCTGTGCCCCGGCGGCATTTTTCTGGTAATCTCCGAACCGTTGATGACAATAACTTTTGAATTTTTTGCAGCTTTTAAGGCAAGAGTATATGCTCGGTTTCTGTCTGCATGTGGAATATCTTCTTTGTGCGGTTGGTATTCCAGATGTTCAGTCAATGAGATAGCATCGAGATTATCTTTTTCTGCCTCTTCCACACGGATGGAGGGCCATACGTCGCCGTCCGAAAAAACCGTGTGCTGATGAAGATCGACCTTCATTGTTTTATATCCGGGAATGTCGGGAAATTCAATCTTGCGTCCCTGCTTGTGCGGGTCGTGCGCAAAGGAAAATACCGAAAGACAAAGAATAAGAAAAAATGCGCGTGATATTGTTTTCATAATCGAATCCTTATAAACATTTAGTGTCATTATTATTTTCAACTGTCTTCCGTGCAAATCCGTTTTTTTCGGTGATATCCGTGTTCTATTATGTAAAGTCAACTATGAGAAATATTACCTCAGACACTTCGCTTCGCTCAGTGTGGCGGTAAACCAAGCCTCAGACACTTCGCTTCGCTCAGTGTAACGGGAAAACCAAACCTCAGACATTTCACTTCACTCAGTGTGGCGATGATTCACAAGCACCGGTCATTCTGAGGGAGTCCCGTTTATGGGGACGACCGAAGAATCTGATCGTATTTTAAATCGTACCTCAGACACTTCGCTTCGCTCAGTGTGACGGTAAATCAAGCCCCAGACACTTCGCTTCGCGCAATGTGCCAATGAATATTTTTTTCTGTGTTCTATTATTTAACGTACGAATCAATCACCTTATCAATTGCAGCGGAACAGACCGGATCGAAACCAATCAAGCTGAGTGAAAACATTCGGCAATCAAGCGATGGACGGTAGATCCCTTTGGAAACATATCCAGCCCCTTCAAATCCGCCGACAATATTTTTGAAGGCAGCATCTTTTAAGATCAGCTGTTCTGCATTATAGAGCGGTTCTCTTTTCTGATAATAATCAGCTGCAAGACGATCAAGTTTTCCACGGAGCGCTTCAATGGAATCATACTCCACTTTTCTCCACGATGTCGGAACAGCGGTGGATGCATTGACGAACGATCTCCATTTGATCGCTTCCTTGTTTGTGGATGCAGTCAAATTCGGTTCCCACGGTTCAACACCTGCCTGATAAAAATCATTATAGGAAACAGACGAGGTGTAATATTCATCGCCAAGTCCGGCAAACGAATGTCCTAATTCGTGCACGAACACATAATCCATCTGCCATTCCATTCCTTTCACATCGGATTGTGAATAACAGGTAGTATAGAGATTATAGATTCCGCCGCCGCCGTAACGATTGTCATTCACAAGAATGGCGATTGCATCATACGGAACTTGTCCGGCAATATCACGAAGCGTTCTGTTTTCTTCCGTTAACACGTACCGCGCGCTGCCGAATGTATCGTACGTGGAGCCGAGGGCATTCTCTTTCCATTCATTCTTTGCCGGTTTGTCGATGCCGCTCTCTTTGGATTCTACTTCGATGATCCAGATGTTAAAATCTTTTTTTCGTTCTTTGAATGGTGAAGTCCCAAGCAGCACATCGGAATAATGTTTCGCATCGTCGCGAAATTTCTGCATGTCTACTTTTGCATAGCCGTCGCCGAGAATGAGCAGATCAACTTTCTTATCCGATGGTCCGTTATCAACTATCTTTGCATTCTTAAATTGGGCTGTTCGTTTTTGAATATTCACTACGGATGAATTATTCGGATCGATCACCGTGGAGAAGAGTTCGTGAAAGATCATTTGCTTATCGCGGCGTGAGATGGTCAGTTGAATTTTATTTTTTGGAAAGGGAATTCGTTGCGTCTCATGGAATGTTTTCATTATTCCGGAAAGTGCTTCGTCCGTAGAATGCCATTCGTTAAACATCGAAGAGAATCCGTGGGAATAGATCATTGCACCGCTTTGCGCATCATACACGCGGAGCATGTATTCGCCGTAATTTAGATTGTCCAACAGTTGTGTTTTGCTTCCGGACCAGATTCCTTCGTCATAAATTTTGTCCAAGGCAAAAATCTCTGTTCCCTTTGTGCCGGTATGGTGATAATCCACCCGCATCGTCTTATCCAGAAAGTATTGTTGAAACGATTGGGAAAATAATGGATTTGGTGAAAACAATATTATGCTGATTACGAGAAACAAAAACGTTAGTTTTGGTGGTATTTGTAAAATTTTCATTCGTGCTCCTGCAATTATTTTTTCATTCGGTCATTAATCTTTTCAATTGCTTTTTTTGCCGCTCCGCTTGCGCTGTCATCTTTTTTGTCGGCAAGAATCTGCAGCGGTGCAAGGGAAGACTCATTGCCATTCTCACCGAGAAAATCCACAGCGCTAAATCTGATGCTTGTTGATTTGTCATTCAGCAGCGAAATACACATTGCCATTACTTCTCCACTCGTTTTGCCGTATTTCTTCAGGATATTCATGGCACTGTTTCTTCCTAACACTTCAGCGCCGTATTTCACTTTTTGTAATGCTGTTGCAACACCTTCAACCGAGTCAAGTCTCGCAAGAGCATTCAACGCGGCATTGGAAACCTGATTACCGTACGACCAATTATTTAATCTCGATTTAATCAATGGAACGGCAAGAGTGGAATCCACTTTTGATAGTGCCGTCACCGCATTTGCTTCGGTGGAATAACTGGAATCGTTCAGAGCAGCGCGAAGTGCAGCGGCAACATCGCTGGATTTGATACTTCCGAGTTGGTATGCGGCAGCTGCGCGAACCTTCGATTTATTGTCGTTGAGCGCGGCGATTAATGCCTGTTTCTTTTCATCCGTTACAATTTTTATTGTTCCCAGTCCAATAACAGCAGATTGACGCACGCTCCAGAACGGATCGTTCTTCGAAATTTTTGAAAGAAGGGGAATATATGTTCCTGCCGTATCAAGTTTTCCTATTTCAACCGCAGCAGTTTTTCGCGCAGCCACGTCGCTTCCAAACTCCGCCTGATAAGCCCATTCCGTTAAAGCTCGATTGGAGTATGTCACTTCTTTTAAAATCCAATTGTCTTTGTCAAAAAGGACCAACGATGGTTTATCGGAAACCGCCATCGTATAGGTCGATTCTTTTTGAGTGATGCTGATGCGATGTATTGCGCTTTTATTTCCACTCACAATTTCTACATCAACGGGAGTGATAAAAACGCCCGTTAAACTATCCATTGTCTGCGTCTGTTTTACGGTGAGCGCAATCGTTTTGGCAGAATCGTTATAGGTATAGGATACATCAAATTTTGGATATCCCGCTTTGTACACCCATTGATCGAAAAACCAATAAAGATTTTGCCCAGTTGCCTCTTCAATTGCCACTTTAAAATCGTTCGTTTCTACGGGACGGAACTGGTTTTTGGTAATGTAATGGTTAATCGCTTTCCAGAAGAGTTCGTCTCCAAGAATAAATCGGAGCATATGCAAGACCGATGCGCCGCGGGGATAAATATTTGCGCCAAAGGATCCGACGCTGACAATGGGCTTTCGTCCGGCATTCTTGTCGCTGTTGATGCCGGTCTGTTGAGCAGAATACATAATGTTGATGAATTCATCTTTACCGAACGCATATTCAAAGTAAAGCGGATCGAAATAAGTGGCGAAACTTTCGTTTAGCCAAATGTGCCGCCAATCCTTACACGTGACAACATCTCCCCACCATTGGTGCGCCATTTCGTGTGCTACAAGACTTGTCGCGGATTCATCAACACGCGCACGGGCATTATACACGGTGATTCTGTCCATCAATGTTGTGGCAGAAGTGTTTTCCATTCCTCCCGCAACAAAATCGGCAACGATTACCTGAGCATATTTGTCCCACGGATATTTGAATCTGATCTTTTCGTTAAAGAATTTCATCATCAGCGCGGTGTGAGCGTAATTTATTTTTGCATCATCTACATGGTGTTTATACACGTAATATTCCAGCGGAATACCGTCCGATTTTTCTTTCAACACAGCGTACTCTCCGGCAGCAAACATAATCAAATACGAAACGTGCGGTTTTGACTGCACCCAATGGAATGTTTTTGTTCCTCCCTTTTTATTTTCTTTTTCGCTTACCAATTTTCCGTTGGAAAGAAATGTGTAATTGCTCCTTACCGTTGCAATCACTTCGCTTGTCGATTTGTCGTTCGGAAAATCCCAGCAAGGAAACCAATGATGGTTGTCCATATCTTCACCCTGCGTCCACACCTGCCACGGTTTGTTTGGATAAGCCGAGTCCGGTTGGATAAAGTATGTGCCTCGTTTAGGAATAGCAGTATACTCGATTGACACGATAAGAGTATCTTTATAGGAATACGACTTCTCCAACGATATTTTTATGCTTTTCGCAAGTGAATCGTATTTCAACGATTTCTTTCCCATCATCACGTTCTTCACGGTGATATCTTCGGCATCGAATTCCACCGATGAAAAGTTGGAGGCGTACGGAACGAATGTCGTTGTCGTTTTACCGATCACCATCTTTTTCGATTCATCGAACGCGATTTCGATTTTGTAGTGAACTACATCGTACGTTTTACTTCGCGCTTCTCCGTTTGTTTCGGTTAGTTTGGTGAAGACTTGAGCGGTGGTAACTTGAGCGAGAAGAACAAAAAACAGAAGAAGAGTTTTCATAGAGCGATAAGATTAGTGGGAAAAAATGTGGCATTAATATAGAGAAGGTACAGTTCAGAAGGAAGTAGAGAATATGGAAAGGATTATCATTATTTCAAGAAAACCCAATTTTCCAGCGTTCCCGCCGTTCCAAAAGAATCTCCTTTGCAATTCAACGGATCGGCATCACGGGCTTCTTTCGTGATAATGAGATCACTGCGGGAAGTGACTCCTCTTGCGGTATATCGTTTGAATAATGAATCGGACATCACATCAAAATAGGAAAGCAATTGCCATTTGTTTTGGTTTGAAAACCCGATGGCAATATCGGACATTGTCTGTGATCCGATATGGTTTCCCAACTGAACGCCTGCTATTACTGTATCACCAAGAATAAGCGGTTTCTGAAGTGCAATATGGAAGATAATAATCGTAAACGATGGTTGGGAAAATGGTTGAATCCAGAGCTGTGTTCCGGCCCATTCCTCAAATGTCCTCACAATCGTTCCGCTGACCGGAGAAAAAATCTTCACGGAAGACCAAGAAACATTGCTCAACGGCTGATAATAGTGTTTCATACTTCGGCATGATTCGGCATCGTCACGATAATCATGACCAAAACCGGAACGAAATTTTGAGATTCGGTCAATCTTATCTAATTCAATATAATCGATCGAAATAAATCGTAAAGGACTGGTAACGACGGAGTCTTTACTGTTCGGCTGATCTTGTGTGATTGCGGTGCTCTCTTTATCACAACCAACGAATAGTAACATCAATATTATATAGAGCGGTAGTAATTTCACTGTTGTCATTTTGTTTCTTGCGTATTAGATTCTTCGTCCCGACAAAAAAAGTCGGGACTCAGAATGACAGGGGATGTTGACAAAAGTATAATCCAATGTTATCCTGAGCGAAGCGAAGGATCTAAAGATGTGAATTTTTTTTTCACTCACTCGTTTTCTTCATTTTCGTTATCAATTGAATCTCCGTTGAATGTTTTTTTGAGTCCTTCTACAAACGCTCTTTTTTCGGTCACGTTGAAATTAGTTTCCGGATGCATCAACAGATACGGTCCTATCGGCATTGCTCCTTTTTGCACCTCTTCAACTGCATCGTCGCCTCCCCGTTCGGACTTGTCCCACTCAGAAATATTGAAATGCTTTCTTCCTTGTTGAATATCTTTTTCTAAAAGCCATGAAACTGGGGCGATGCGACTGTACCAAGGAAATCGCGTCTCATTGCTGTGGCAGTCCGCACATGCTTTAAAGAATGTTGCGCGTGTTTCAGGTGAGTCCCATGTTGGTTCACCGGTGACCGGAGGATTCACTCTGGAAAACGAGGAAGGAACGAATTGCAAGGCAATAAATACAATGCCAAGAATGATTGCCGTTGCACGGAAGATTTTTTTATAGAGTGGCTTAATCATACAAAAGAGTAAGGAGTTTTGAAGGAAATATCAATGGAATTTTTTGCATCTTAGCCGGTATTTTACCGTAAGGTGATGAACGAACTTTCCTAAAGGACTGCTATGGCACAATTTCCGCACAATGGTTGGAAAACAATGAATATAAAAGATCATCATCAATTTGCGGTGGCGGTCTTTTTTCTTTTTGCAGCAATCGGTCCGTTGACATTATTGATGGAGTCAACAATCATCCAAGCGTCATGGATCCGGTTGATCGTTATGACAATTCTTTGTGGATTATTTTCCTGGTCCATCGTCATGTCGTTCAATAAACCACTCCGATTAATATCGGCGGTAATTGTGTATGTCGCGATTATCCTTTCGATGTCCTTTATCGATCCGGTGTTTTTGCAGCCTGATGTGGATACAGTCGACGTAAAAGCCGGAACACCATTTCAATTATCAAAAGAACAGTTATCGGATATTGAAACGAAGCGAACGCTCTTTGGTGTTGTGGCGGTGTTCTGCATCTCCATCGGTTATGCGTTGTTTGTCCGCGCGTTAGCCAAAGAACATAAACGCCGCGCTGAGATTGAAGCGGAAGTAAAACTGGCACAAACAATTCATGAATCGCTCTTACCAAAATCTCCATTGACAACTTCGTGGTGTGATATTGCCGGAACAAGTGTCCCCGCAACGCAAATCGGCGGAGATTTTTACGATATCATCAAAATCTCCGACTCTAAAATTTTGGTGGTGATTGCCGATGCATCCGGTCATGGAACGGGAGCGGGAATTCTTTCCGCCATGACTAAGAGCGGCATTATTCAAGAACTACGGCACACACATTCACCGGCGGAACTGTTAAAGAATGTGAATACAACAATTCACAGCGTAACGAAAAAGAATATGTTTGTTACCTGCGCATTGGCGCTGTTCGACCATGAGACAAAACTGGTCTCCATGGTGACCGCAGGCCATCCCCCCATTTTGCACTATGATCTTTTAAACGATACCATTGAGGAATACCGGATGCATAATCTTGCACTCGGTATCAGTCCTGCCGTCGTCTTTGAATCCAAATCGATTCCCTTCAGGACAAATGATATATTTTGCTTTATCACCGATGGATTGACGGAAACTTCCAATGCAAAAAATCAACAATTTGGCATGGATCGGGTGAAATCTTTGATCCGAAACACCCCCGATCGATCAGCCGAGGCAATAAATTCAGCCATGATTGCATCCGTACAACAATTCTCCGACGGCAGAGAATTGAGCGACGACATTACCACAGTGATATCGCGGATACAATAATCTTTCTTGGTAACGACTCAGCGTTTATGATTTTTTGTCACTAAACCACGAAAACACAAAATTTCACCAACCTGTTGGAGTAATGGTTAAAATTCTTTTTGTGTACTTTCGTGTTTTTGTGATTCGGTGGCATGTTTTTGAATTATTATATAATTCTGCTGAGTAGTTACCTTTCTTGTACATTATAAAATTCTTAGGGTCATGTATCTCGTATGAAATTATAGTACATTTCAACAGTGCGTTATTTTACCAATACAGAATACGAGTAAAACGATATGGGATACAGCAAAGGGACACTGGCCGGAGATTTTATCGAAGGTGTTCTGTCGGAATTAAACGGAGCAATAGCGATTAGTGTTGTTGAAAACACGGCAGAGCTTTCCATGGATACATATAGCGTCCGAGATACATTCGATCCGGATGTCGCGTGTGCCAATATAATTGAAGTAGTGAAGGCACAACAGCAAACAATTAAAGCGCTACAGTTGAATGAGACGATTAAAGATCTTTTTATTACAATGGATACGCAGGTTCATTTTGTAACAATGTCGAAAAACGGAAAAGCATTGTTCTATGTCGTCGCGGATTCACAAGGTGCAAACCTCAGCATCATGCGATCCATTATCCGTAAATACGCAAAAGGTATTTAAGCATACACTGCACCGTTGCCATCGATCATTTTATATGGCAACAGAATTGACCACTATGCAAAACAAAATACTATCACCATCCGAACATACGCAAGAAGCAGAAGAAGATATAATTTCTCTCAGCGGCATTGCAGTCAAACCATTGGTGCTGGCAGCCGATGATAATGAAACAATTCTGAAATTTATTAAACGGCTTGTTGAGTCCAATGGATTCGAATGTATCACGACCAATTCTCCAACAACTGCAGTACGAATCGCAGAGGAAAAACATCCGTCAGTCATTCTTTGCGATATCAACTTCGGTATTGGTAAGTTGAACGCTATGGATGTGTTTAGCGAAATCCGCAGCAAGAATGCCGACGTACCGTTCGTTATTGTCACGGCTATTTTGCAGCAGGAGAGCAGAGAAAAAGCCGAAAAAATCGGCATCACCGAATACATCATCAAACCGATCGATCCGGAGCAAATGATTGCGACGTTGCGAAAACTTGTCAACCGCAAATCGATTATTCATTAACCCGTTCAACGGTAAGTTACCACCAGTACTAATCTGAAAAAATAGTTTCCTGCGAAAGACAGAGCTAAAAAATTATTATGCGTGAAGAATTAATATCATTATTAGAAGAAGCGTTCGAAGCCGGCATCATTACCAGTACGATGCAATCCCAGATCGATGCAATTAAAAAGAACATGAATCTTAGCGATGCGGACTATCAACAAATTGAAGATCAAATCCGCTTAGATGCCTATGTGAAAAAAATAAAGGAGCGCGAGAAAAAAGGGATCACGTTTATGGGAGATCTTCGAAAACAATATAAGATCACCGAAGATGATAAGCTCTTGGTCCAAGAACGACTCAAAACTGTTGCAAAGAAAGCACCAGTATCCAAACAACCTGAGCTGGCAAAACAAACGCCGCCAAAACAGAATCCTCCTTCGCAGCCTGAGGTCACAAAAAAAACGGAGTCTGTAAAACAGCGTGAGCAAACGCCGGCAGCAGAGCCGGTAAAAAAATCGGAATCGCCAAAGAAGCAAGAGACACCCAAAAAAGCAGAACCTCCGAAGTACGATGACGGTGCCAGACCACTTGTATTGGTAGCCGATGATAATGAGACACAATTGTTTCTGACAAAAAGTATCATTGAAGAGAATAACTATGTCTGTGTGACGGCTGATTCTCCCGAAATTGCCGTGCGAATCATTTCCGAAAAACTGCCTGCGCTTGTCATCTGCGATGTCAATTTCGGTATTGGCCGACCGACAGGATTGGATGTCTTTACCAATATTCGCACAAAGAATATTCAAGTTCCGTTCATCATCATGTCCGCATTTATTCAAAAGGAGTTCAAAGATCACGCAAAACGGATAGGTATCACGGAATATATCACCAAACCTGCCGATCCGGCACAATTGATGGCCGTGATAAAAAAATATCTTCCACAATAGGATCATAATCGTACTGGAAGTATTAAAGGAAGCTATCAGGCTTCCTTTTTTTATTATGACGACTGTCTGTTGTGAAATAGACTTACACTGCGTATTTTTCCCCATGAAAAACCATAGGAGTATCCGATGAAAAAACTGGGTCTGTTATTGCTGTTGCCGTTGTTGTTGTTTTCGCAGGAGCGAAAACAGTTTGGGAATATCGTCACCGAAGATATTCCGACGATTCCTGATCGTATTGTCGAAAAAATGAATCAGTATCAAAGTGTCCGGGGCGCTTCGTTTACCGATTGGTCTCCGGACGGAAAAGGGATGTTGATTTCGACACGGTTTGGTGAAACGAATCAATACCATTTTGTGGAGATGCCCGGCGGCGCCAGAAAGCAGATTACATTTTTTCGGGAGCCCGTCGGAAATGGAGCGTTTTATCCCGGTAAAAATAAAAAAATGTTTCTCTTCACCAAAGATGTTGGAGGGGGAGAATTCTTTCAATTGTATTCTTTTGATATGAACACCGGCTCATACGAAATGTTAACGGATGGAAAATCGCGCAACGGCGGCGGTTTGTGGAACAATAGCGGAAAACAGTTTGTCTTTACGAGCACAAAACGGAACGGAAAAGACAATGACATTTACATTGCCGGACTGAATGATCCAAAAAATGCATCGTTGCTGATGGAAGTTAATGGCTCGTGGGGTGTGCAGGATTGGTCTGCTGATGATACAAAGATGCTTGTGGGACAATATATTTCGGTGACGGAATCGTATCTCTATTCTGTTGATGCTGCAACAGGAGCAAAGACACAGATCAATCCGGGACAAAAAATTGCGTACGGCGGAGCAAAATTTTCTCAAGATGGTAAAGGAATCTATTACACCTCGGATGAATTTGGTGAGTATCAACAATTGATTTATCTCGATCTTGCATCGGGGAAAAAATTGGTTATTTCCAGGAATGTTTCGTGGGACGTTTCAGATTTTGAAGTGTCCAAGACAGGAAAATATCTGGCCTATGAAATGAATCAGGGAGGAATAAGTACGCTGACAGTTCTTGATGGAAAAACACGGAAAGAAATTGTTACCGAAAAACCGCCGGTTGGAATATTTGGAAGCTGGGATTTTAACGACACTGATACACACCTTGCGCTTACCATCAATACCTCTCAAACGCCGGGAGATGTGTATGTGCTGGATTTGAAAACAAAAAAATTTACACGGTGGACCTATAGCGAAGTTGGCGGACTGAATACGGATAATTTCGTTATTCCTAAATTGATCGAGTATAAAACGTTTGATGGAAAAATGATTCCTGCATTGTATTATGCTCCCAAAAAATTGGACAAACCAACTGCCACAGTTATTGTTATTCATGGCGGACCGGAAGGCCAATCCCAGCCGAACTTTTCATCACTCTCGCAATATTGGGTGAACGAATTAGGTATTGCTGTGATATTTCCGAATGTCCGCGGATCTACCGGATATGGTAAAACATATGTCTCGCTGGATAATGGATTTCAGCGGGAACATTCCGTAAAAGATATTGGCGCGTTGCTTGATTGGATCGAGACGCAGCCGGAATTAGATAAGAATAGAATCGCAGTGTATGGTGGATCGTACGGTGGATATATGGTGTTGTCATCCATGTTCAACTACAATGACCGATTGAAATGCGGTATTGATGTTGTTGGCATCAGCAACTTTGTCACGTTTCTCGAAAGTACGCAGGAATATCGACGCGATCTTCGCAGAGTGGAATATGGCGATGAGAGAGATACCACAATGCGCAAACATTTGATGGCCATCTCACCAACGACAAATGCGTATAAGATCACCAAACCGTTGTTTGTCGCACAAGGAAAGAACGATCCGCGTGTACCATATACCGAAGCAGAACAGATTGTCTCAACAGTGCGGAAAAATGGTAAGCCTGTTTGGTATATGATGGCGCTGGACGAAGGGCATGGATTTCAGAAAAAACTGAACCGTGATTATTTTAACAACGCAATGACTTTATTCTGGGAAGAATATTTGTTGAAATAGCGGATTGATAGATAGAGTCGAATTAACATGCAGCCCGTGAATGATTTCACGGGCTGTTTAGTCTTTTTATTTTTCGGGAATCACAATCTCATGTTCCCCCAACGTTAGTGCGCGTGATTGAGCACCGGCAGCAATATCTCCTTCTTCGCCTTTACAGAGAAGCGCAAGAGGACAAAGAATAACGCCTGCGGCAATCGATGTTCCTGTTTTTGATTCTCCTTTTGTATAAAAATTTCCGGACAGTGCAATAGTACTTCCATCAACGGCTGTAGTACTTTGAACGGAAATCGTCAATTTCCCTGCCTGTCCAACCATTCCGGCACTTTCTGCAGATTCAACAACACAAACTACCGGAGTCCCTGCTTTGACGACGGTTTTACCTTTGACGACGACATCAGCGGCAACGATCAATACAAGTTCTTGCCCCGTCTTTAATTTTTTGCTTGATAATGATGTGGTCGATTTTACGACAACAACAGTCGATGTCGAAAGTTTTATTGTATCCTGACTGAAGCCAAATGTTACAATAAAAAATAGAAGTATAATAACGGGAAGATGGTACCTCATAGATGACGCTCCTTTTGTTTAAATGGGATTGGGTAGATAAGCAAGAAGGCGCCGAAACCGCCAATCAAGCCGGTAATGAATCGAAGAAGATTGGTGCTTTCATAAAAACCAAAAAGTTGAAGAAGGGGATCAATGGCGACAAGTATAATCAAGCCAATGCCGAAGAGCGCTCTTCGCGCATAAGAAAACGCAGCGAAGGGAATAAATGACGCGAGCGCTAATCCTAAATAAGCAGAAGAACACCGCGCGCATAATGCCCACGGTCTGTCAAAAATCCAAAATGATCTGGTTGGATATTGATGACACACAGGTGAAAATAATGAATAGAGATTTTCACCGGCAGGATAACCGTTCACATGTTGTGTCACTGGAGCCAGCCACGCCAGCGAAAAGATTAAAAAGTAGAGAACAAAAATTGATCTCCGAAAGAGTATATCAACTGTTTTTATTGTCATGCAATGTAAACGGTAATGTATTCAAGTAATTTGAAAGTAAGAAAACATACTCCATTGCGCAATCACGTAAACACAGTATGGTGAAAAATATATCATCATACGAATTTTATGTATCATTAATAATAGGATAATATTGTACCAGATCATTTTTGGCAGTTTTCTTTTGAGATTCCTTCATTCCGGATGTGCAACCGTATTTAATTTGGTGGTAAAAAATAAGCTGCCAAAATTTTGTGAATGTCATGCAAAAATGAAAACATATATCTGTTTCACCTTTTTTGATTATATTTGTTCATAAAAATTTTGGAGATCTTCATGCCACAAACCCGCATTATTCGCGCTCCGCGCGGAACAACAATATCCGCAAAAGGTTGGGTTCAGGAGGCTGCCATGCGCATGCTGATGAACAATCTTGATCCTGATGTTGCCGAACATCCTCAGGAATTGATCGTCTACGGAGGGACAGGAAAAGCGGCCCGCAATTGGAAATGCTTCGATTCGATAGTAGATACACTAAAAAAATTAGAGAACAATGAAACACTTCTTGTGCAGTCAGGAAAACCGGTCGGAATATTTCAAACGCACACTAACGCACCGCGCGTATTGATCTCAAATTCTATGCTGGTTCCCAAATGGGCTACGTGGGATGAGTTTCGCAGATTAGAAGCACTCGGATTGACAATGTACGGGCAGATGACAGCGGGGAGCTGGATTTACATTGGTTCACAAGGAATTTTGCAAGGAACGTACGAGACATTTGCGGAAGCAGCGCGGCAGCATTTCGGAGGAACATTAGCCGGAACATTTCTCCTTAGTGCCGGTCTTGGTGGAATGGGTGGGGCACAACCGCTTGCTGCCACAATGAACGGCGCAGCGTGCCTTGTTATTGAAGTCGATCGTACGCGGATTGAAAAACGTCTTGCTACAAAATATATCGACAAGATGACCGACAATTATGACGAAGCGATGGCAATGATCCATGATGCGAAAGAAAAAAAACTTCCACTCTCTGTAGGACTGCTCGGGAATGCCGCAGAGATTATCCCGAAAATTGCGAAGGGAAAATTTCTTCCTGATATCGTCACCGATCAAACATCTGCGCACGATCCGCTTAATGGTTATGTTCCAGCGGGCATGACATATGAAAAAGCGCTTGATCTGCGTAAGAAGAATCCCAAAAAATATGTCGATCTTTCCCGTGCATCAATTGTTGCACATGTTAAAGGATTACTCACCCTGAAGAAAAAAGGGAAAATTGTATTTGATTACGGTAATAACATTCGCGGCGAAGCGCAATTGGGAGGAGTAAAAAACGCGTTCGATATTCCGGGATTTGTTCCCGAGTATATCCGTCCGTTATTCTGTGATGGAAAAGGTCCATTTCGTTGGGTCGCACTCTCGGGAGATCCGGAAGATATTTATCGAACCGATCGCGCTGTATTGGAAACATTTCCCGAAAACAAATTATTAAAAAATTGGATCGAGAAAGCGCAAAAGCAAGTAGCGTTTCAAGGTCTGCCGGCGCGCATTTGTTGGCTGGGGTACGGCGAACGAGCGAAGATGGGAAAAATATTTAACGATCTGGTCCGAACAAAACAAGTAAAAGCTCCCATTGTTATCGGTCGCGATCATCTCGATTGCGGAAGTGTCGCCTCACCAAATCGCGAAACAGAAAAAATGAAAGATGGCAGCGATGCAATCGCGGATTGGCCGATCCTCGGTGCGATGTTGAACTCCATCGGCGGAGCAAGCTGGGTGAGTGTGCATCACGGAGGCGGTGTTGGGATTGGTAATTCCATTCACAACGGAATGGTGATTGTCTGTGACGGAACAGTTGAAGCAGATGAACGGCTGGAACGTGTTCTTACCTATGATCCGGGAATGGGTATTATGCGACACGTCGATGCAGGCTATGACAGGGCAATAAAAAATGCTCGTCAATTTAATGTGAACATACCGATGATGAAATAGGAAACTGTGTTGAAAACCTAATAGATTGTGTATGTATTTAGAAAATCCTGAACGTATTGTTTGGGGTTTTTTATTTTAAAAATGAGTATGTTGGTCTTAAAGAACACCAATCATGAACAACTTCCCATCATCCGCAAAACAACATGCACCGGCCGGCAGTTTTTTTAATGCACGGTTGATTATCGCATTTATCTTTGCTCTCATGACGCTTCTTGTCGTCGGGACATTTGCATATCAAACAGTGCTGCAATTAACGGACGACTACGGAAATATTGAACATACGTTCGAAGTGATCAGGGAATTTGATAAAACTGTTGTTGGGATATCCACCGGACAGACCGAACTTCGTGCATTTTATCTCACGGCAGATTCGTCATATTTACGGACCTATTATGCAAAAATTGATACCGTCCACCGCCATTTGTCCAATCTTCAAAAATGGATTGCAAGCGATTCTGTACAGAATCAAACGCTCAAGATGCTGGAAGTTGCTGTCTTAAATCGTGTGCAATTTAATGAAGGAAAAATTAAGGCGTTTAGTCGCGGCGGTCAAACACAGGCTGATAAAGAATATAGTGTCCAAAAAAGTCAGGAGTTCATTCGACGGATTGACAGTATTGTCAACAGAATGGAATCGACCGAGAAACAAGAACTGGCTGAACGGAAAACAAAAACAACCAATCAAACAAATCGCACGCTTCTGCTGATTACCTTTGGCGGCATCATCAGCTTTGCGTTGCAGTTGATTGTTTTCCTGTTTCTCTTTAAAGAGGTTCGGCAAAGAACAAAAGTGGAAAAAGAAATTCGAGACAGTGAAAAACGATTCATCAGTTTTTTAGAAGCAGTCCCTGCCGGCGTTTTTATTCTCACGGCGGATGGAAAACCATTCTACGCAAACGAAGAGGCAAAGAAAATTCTTGGTGCCGGAATAGTGCCGGATACGTCGACTCAAAATCTAGCAGAAGTGTATCATGCGTATCTTCAGGGGACTGATATTCCGTACTCATCAGAATTTATTCCTATTGTTCGAGCATTGAAAGGAGAGCGGTCCACTATTTCTGATATCGAAATCTGGAAGCCCGATGCCATTACTCCCTTATTTGTCACCGGCGCTCCCATCTATGATAGCGAAGGACATCTTCAATATGCGATGGCGGCATTCATTGATATTTCAGAACAGAAACGGGTGCAGCAGCAGTTGGCGGAAAGTGAAACGCGATTCCGACAGATTATTGAGAATGCTTCCGATATCATTTATCGGACGGACGAGTTGGGACAATTTACCTATGTGAATCCGACCGGATTGACAATGATGGGATATAATACTTCCGAAGTAATTGGGAAACATTTTTCGCTCTTTGTGAAAGAGGAAGAGAAGCAAAAAGTTTTTCGGTACTATTACAAACAACGGCAGAACAAAACAGCCTCCAGTTATTTAGAATTTTCCGCAATAACAAAGGGGGGCGATGTTGTGATTCTTGGACAAAGCGTCGGACTTTTATTTGAAAAAAACAAAGATGTTGGTTTTCTGGCTATTGCCCGAAACGTTACATTGCAAAAACAGGCCGAAGAAGAAATTGCCCGCCGTCAGCAACAGTTGGATACGGTCATCACCACGGTGGACGAAGGAATAACACTGAGCGATGAAAGCGGGCGATTTGAAATCTTTAATACAAAGATGGAAGAATTGACCGGATATTCTAAAGATGAAGCGAACACCGGCGAATTCACAAAACTGTTATATCCTGATCCGGTAGAACAGCGCAAAGGATTGAATCGCCTCGGGGAAGTGGTTGAGAAAGGTTTCATTTATGATGTTGAAACAACCATTAAAACAAAATCAGGCCAGGAAAAAATATTACTGATATCGACTCGAATAGTGCATGTGAAAGATACAGTGATGTATTTAAGTGCTTATCGGGATATTACCCTGCGAAAACAATTTGAAGAAGAGTTAAAAAAGGCAAAAGATTCAGCAGAGTCGGCGACAATTGCCAAATCGCAATTTCTTGCGACCATGAGTCACGAGATTCGCACACCGATGAATGGAGTCATTGGAATGACCGATCTCTTAATGCAAACAGATTTGACTCCTGAACAGCGTGAATACACCGATGTTATTCGTACCAGCGGTGAAACGCTGCTCACACTTATTAATGATATTCTTGATTTTTCCAAGATTGAATCCGGTAAACTCGATATGGAAAAACGTCCCATTGAAGTGCAGAGTCTTGTTGAAGAGACGTTCGATCTTGTTGCACGCCGCGCAGTGGAAAAAGGATTGGATCTCGTCTATCTCATTGATCCTTCAACCCCTGCGTACATCATTGGTGATCCTATTCGGCTGCGGCAGATCTTGTTGAATTTAACGAATAATGCAATCAAGTTTACCGAAAAAGGTGAAGTATTTGTCACAGTGAAAGAGATTCAGCGGGAAAATGATATTACGACTCTGCAATTTTCTGTGAAAGATACGGGAATCGGTATTCCTCCTGAAAAAGTAGAAAAATTATTCAAAGCATTTTCACAAGTGGATGCCTCAACGACAAGAAAATTTGGGGGAACGGGACTTGGTTTAGCAATTTCGAAACGATTGGTGGAATTAATGGAAGGGAACGTATGGGTGGAAAGCAATGTCGGAAAAGGAGCAACGTTCCATTTTACGATAAAAGTCCCTACATCGGCCTCAACGGATGCACTGCCGAAAAAATATGTTCGCGGAAAAATTCCCGAGTTGCAGGGGAAACGTGTCTTACTGGTTGATGACAACGTCACAAACCTGAACATTTTAAGTATTCAGTGTGACAATTGGGGAATGCATCCGCGTGCAACTACATCGCAGCAGGATGCGCTGCAATGGCTTAAAGAGAATGATCCGTTTGATGTAGCCGTCATCGATTTTCACATGCCGGGAATGAATGGTGTGGATTTAGCGAGAGCGATCAGAGGCGTACGAAGTGAACAATCGTTGCCGATAGTGCTTTTTTCTTCATCAGGCAGAAGCGAGTTTTCAGAAACAGAGAATGCTCTTTTCGCAGCAGTCATTCTCAAACCGATGAAGCAGGCACATTTGTATTCTACTATGATTGATGTGTTGGCAAAACATGTTCATTCGGAGAGTGTGCGCAAAAATATTGAGATCAAAAAGGTCGAGTTATTGTCAAACGATCTGCCGTTGAAAATTCTCGTTGCAGAAGATAATCTCATCAATCAAAAATTAGCCATACGATTATTGCAGCAGCTTGGTTATTCCACGGATATTGCTTCGAATGGCAAAGAAGCAGTGAGTCTGATTAAGCAGAACAGATATGATATTGTTTTTATGGATCTGCATATGCCGGAAATGGATGGATTAGAGGCGACCAAAACAATCATGAACGCTTCAGATATTGTGACACGTCCAAAAATAATTGCCATGACTGCTGATGCGATGAGCGGCGATAGAGAGAAATGTATTGATGCCGGCATGGATGATTATATCAGCAAACCGGTCCGATTAGATGGATTGCGCGACATGCTGATTCATTACGGCGAAATGATTATGGAGCAAAAAACTTCTAACGGCCAAGCCGTTGCCGCTCATATTATGTATCTTCGATTGAAAGAATTATTAGAGCAGACCGATGTTCCCTTTATGACCGAATTTGTACAATCCTATCCATCACAATCCGAAGATACTATGCACCAATTATTGTCTGCGTGGGAAAAAAAGGATCTGGTAGAAGTTGTATTTGCAGCACACAAACTACGCGGTCTTTCTCTCAGTTTTGGCGCGGAAGAACTAGCCGATCTCTGTAAAATTGTGGAGACAAATGGTGACAAGAATCCGAACGCAATATCAGATCAGTCAATAAAAGACATTGAACAATCGCTCCATCGATCGTACGATTTGCTCTCAGCCACCCTTTCAAAATTGGGAATTGTGTGAATCAGCGGCAGATAGGATTGTGCAAGGACTGCTTTTATCATGTGCTTATTCGCAATAAAAGAGGGAGCGAATTTCATCTGTGCGAGTACGTCAAACATGATTCAACTTTTCCAAAATATCCAAGAATTCCCGTACTTGTTTGCGATGCATTCCTCCCTTCTAAAAAAAATAAACTTTGAAATATGTCATCGATTTTTTTGAAAACATCAGTTCTTTGTAAAAAACTTTATTCAAGATTGGGTATAATACCCCGACGATTGCCCACCATGCATTCAGGCGGGAAGCCGGTTCAAAGGACTCCTTTGGGGAATCCAGATCTGGATACCAGCGTACGCTGGCATGACTTTATTTCTTTCTAGCGTTTGCGTAACGTCGGTAAGTAATTTAAACATGAACGACTATGAACTTATTCATTAAAAATATAGGCCAATTAGTTACTGTTGCAGCGCATGGTAATCGGATAAAATCTGGTTCCGGTATGCGCGAGTTGCATATTCATAATAATGCATCAATACTGATACAAAACGGTATCATTGTCAATATTGGCGGACCGGAACTGTCTCATGATGATGACATTGATGTGATCGATGCCGAAGGGAAAGTAGTCCTTCCCGGTTTTGTCGATTCTCACACGCATACAGTCTATGCCGGAAGTAGAGAGAATGAATTTGCCATGCGTGCCGAGGGAAAAACATATCAGGAGATAGCGGAAGCGGGAGGAGGCATACTTTCAACGATGCATGCAACACGCGAAGCAACAAAGAGAGATCTGTATCGGTTCGCCGAGCGCCGATTGAACGATATGCTGAGAAACGGAACTACAACCGTTGAGATTAAAAGCGGTTATGGACTCTCGCCGGAGGGAGAAATGAAAATGCTTGAAGTGATCTCTGAGCTAAAACGAGACCACTATGCGACTATCGTTGCAACATTTCTCGGAGCGCACGCTTTCCCGCCAGAATATAAAGATGACAAACAAGGATATGTAAACCGTATCTGTGATTATATGCTTCCCTATGTTGCTGAAAAAAAATTGGCTTCGTTTGTGGATGTGTTTTGCGAATTGGGATATTTCGATCTGAAGATGACAGAGCAAATTATTCTTGAAGCAAAACGTCACGGATTGATTCCCAAACTCCACGCCGATCAGTTGAATACGATTGGTGCAACGGAACTGGGAGTGCAGCACAATGCGATCTCCGTCGATCATTTGGAAAAAACGAACGAGACCGGTATTGCAGCGCTGAAGAATTCGCAAACCATCGCGACCGTCCTTCCGGGATGCTCATTATTTTTGAATCATCCATATGCTCCCGCTCGAAAGATGATTGACGAGGGAATACCCGTGGCGATTGCGACTGATTTCAATCCCGGTTCGCAGATGTGTTATTCCATGCAGATGATGCTGATGCTCGCTTGCACTCAAATGCAATTGACACCCGAAGAGGCAATTACAGCAGCAACACTCAATGGCGCTGCAGCGCTTGGACTCTCAAACGAAATTGGAAGCATCGAAATAGGAAAACAAGCAGACGTTGTGTTGTATAACGTTCACGATTATCGTTTTATTCCATATCACTACGGCACGAACCATGTTTGGAAAGTTGTAAAGAACGGTGTGTTGCTGGATTTTTAATTCACGTTGAAAATGAAGGAACTTTACTGCTATGAGTCAAACCATTCAACAATGTCTTGTCTGCGAACAAACGCACGAACAAATTCCTCTCATCAATTTAAAATATAAGCAACACGATCTGTGGATTTGTCCGCAGCATCTTCCGGTGTTGATTCACAATCCGCAACAGCTGATTGGAAAATTACCTGGTGCTGAAACCATGAATCCCTCTCCCCACAACGACTGATATCTAAACCGAAAAATCTGTTTCTGATGTAGTGTGAATCAATTCTCTCAAAAGAATTCGAAAAATAATTGGTTTCACTTCCTTCTGTTGAAATTTTCTACATTAAAATAAACAGAGCGTTAGCTGTGTCTTCGCGCACATCTCTTTCATTACGACTTCGCTATTCTTTTTATGTCATCAACAACAAATAAAGAAGGAGTGGTAATGAAACAAGTAAAATTATTTATAGGGGTGTTTATTCTTGGAATGATTGCATGGGGATGCGAATCTTCGACGGATACAAAGGTGACAGAAGGTACGTTATCCATGTCGGCAAAATACACGACAGCGAGTCTTCTAAAATCCAGTTCCCCGACGGCGCTTGATTCCATCAAGATTACCAGAGCACGGTTTGTCCTCCGTGATATTAAATTTAAATCACCAAAAGAAGACAGTTCAAATTTCCGTACTCAGCCAATGGTGTTGGAGTTAAAGTTGAATAGTTCATTAAATACCATCGGATCGATGACAGTTCCGCTCAGATCGTACAGCAGAGTAGAATATGATGTTCATAGAGTTGAGCAGCCGGAAATTTCATCACTTCCTGCTTCGGAACAGTCGCAATTTGCCGATTTTCTAGCAGGGGAAAAATACAGCATTATTATTTCAGGTATTATTTATAATTCCGGTGCAGCGCCGGATACATTCACGTACCGTTCAAAAGTGGATGCAAAACAAAAAGTAGATTTTATTCCGGCTATTGATGTAACGGAGGCTTCTCCTTCTGTAAACGCTACACTTGTGATTAGTTCAGCCAAATGGTTTAAAAACCAGACGGGAGCACTGGTAAATCCGAAGGATACGAATAATGAGGGTGTTATTGATGAAAACCTGAAAGCATCCATAAAAATTTACAAGGATAATAATAAAGATGGATCGAATGATTAATCAACTTCTTGTGTCCTGAAATATTTCGCAGTATATTAATGCCGTAATTTGTTCTTTAAGATAACTAACAATTCGTTAGGGGTGTTATTTCGCTTCCATCATCCGGTCAGGATGATGAAGTCGGGAAACTGAGAACATACCCTTGAAGGCGCCTTGAGCGCCGGAACCACCTGATCTGGATAATACCAGCGTAGGGAAACGACAATAAAAATTATTGCTCCGCTTTTTATTCGCCGTTTCTGATGCTGTTGTATTCAGGACGGCGATTTTATTTTTAAACACATTACCACAGAGTCACTAAGACACAGAGGAACAATGAAAAACCGCAACCGCAAAACCCAAATCACAAAACCTTTTTTTTTCATTTTCATGGTTTTGAATGTTCAACTTTATTCTCAACAAGAATCCGATTCGGTCAAATATAGTTTCGATCCGGTTTTGGTGACCGGAACAACCGCAAAGGAGCGTGAAACTCCCGTTACCTTCACCAATCTGCACAAAGGATTGATTGAACAGCGATATTCTATGCAGGATGTTCCGGTAATGCTGGCAGAGCTTCCTTCTATGATTTCCTATTCGGACGGCGGAAACGGCATCGGATATAATTATATATTTCTTCGCGGATTCGATCAACGCCGTCTTTCTATTATGGTGAACGGAGTTCCGCAGAACGATCCGGAAGACCACAATGTCTATTGGATTGATTTTCCCGATCTGCTTGCCAGTTCATCCAATGTTCAAGTGCAGCGCGGGGCCGGAAGTGCATTTTATGGACCTCCCGCTATCGGCGGTTCGGTGAACATCACAACAAATCCGTTCGAATACAAACCGTACGCAAAATTTGAAACAATGTTTGGTTTTCAGGAATATGGTGAAGGTCCGCAAACACTTCCGTTAACGATGAAGAAATTTTCTGCTTCCTATAATTCAGGTTTGATTGAAAATACATACATGTTTTACGGCCGCCTTGGAAAAATGCAGTCCAACGGTTATCGAAATCACTCCTCCTTTGAAGCCGGATCATATTTTCTCGGCATGCTTCGTTTTGATCAGAACATAACAACACGTGTTCATCTATTTGGCGGTCCGTTGACCGATCAATTGGTGTATAGCGGACTTCCAAAATGGACGAACAACGATAAAAAATTACGGCGGTTGAATCTGTCATACTGGGATGTTGATTCTACCGGGAAAAATTTTGGATATACAACTGTTCGTCGTCCTCAGGAGAACGAAGGATTCAATCAACCGCATTACGAAGTCTTGAACGAATGGAAAATATCTGAAACACAAAAATTACATAATACCCTGTTCTATTACGACAGTCACGGATATTTTGATTACGATGGTTCATGGGCAGATGCATCGTTGTTGCGAGTTGACAGTCTGCATGGATTTGCTCCAACACCGTTGATTCAGAATGCTATCATTCGCGGTGGTGTCGATCTTATCCAATGGGGATGGTTGCCGCGGTATGAATTGACTCACGAACGAGGGGAGTTGACGTATGGCGGAGAATATCGGTACCATCATGGATCGCATTGGGGAAAAATTCAATATGCGGAAGGATTGCCGGCGAATTTTGATCCAGATTATCGCTTCTATCAATACGACGCCGTAAAACATATGGCTTCAGTCTATATGACGGAGAACTATAAAGTGCAAGAAGATATGACATTGATGGCAAACATTCAGTTCGCATTCAATCAATATCGGGTGGAGAATGAAAAATTCCTGAGAAACTCCTTCACGGTTCCGTACTATTTTGTGAATCCACGATTGGGATTGAACTATAATATGTCTGAAGAATGGAACATGTATGTTTCGTTTGGGTATACATCCCGCGAACCGCGATTACGAAATCTTTACGCTGCCGAGGATGCGTACTTCGGAGCTCTTCCAGCATTTTCCGCAGATACCGCTGGCGGAAAGACAAAATATGATTTTGATAAACCGATTGCTAAACCGGAACAATTATTAAATCTTGAGTACGGAGCGGGATATAAGACCAACGAAATTCAATTGAACGGAAATTTGTATTGGATGGAATTCACCGACGAGTTGATTAAATCCGGGCAAGTCGATATTTTTGGCAACCCTGTGTACGGTAATGCACCCCGCACTCGACATCTGGGATTCGAAGTTGATGGAACAATTCAACCATTCGAATACTTCATTGTGAGTGGAAATGTCTCGCTTTCGACCAATTATATAGTTACGTTTTCTTCGGTTGATAGTGTTTCAAACAACGTAGTATATAAAACAAAACTGGATAATAATCCTATTGCAGGATTTCCGGATATCACAGCAAATCTGCGATTGACGTATCAGCAGGAAGGATTATCAACATCACTGATTGCAAAACACGTTGGCTCATTCTACACAGATAATTTCAAAAACTCGGCAAATAAAAACGATGCCTATACAGTATTCAATATTGAATCTGTCTATGCATTGCCGAAGATGGGCGACGCTCAAATTTCACTGCGCGGAGAAATTCGTAATCTATTGAATGTTTTGTATATGCAAAACGGCGAGGGAAATGCATTCTTTCCAGCCGCAGAACGAAATTATTTGATCGGATTGTCAGTTCAATTATAAACAAATGAAACAAAAAAAACGCACGCATGCACTTATCATTTGCAACGGAGAGATGCCATCGTCAAAACTTCTGGCACCGTTGTTGAAAACCAAACCGTACATTATCTGTGCGGACGGAGGTGCAAATAAAGTGCGTGCGTTTGGGATAGTGCCTGATTATATCCTTGGGGATTTGGATTCAATTACACAAAAAACTCGTCATTATTTTTCGTTTGTTCCGGTTATTCACATTGCAGATCAGGAAAGTACGGATCTTGAAAAGGTGCTGACATATCTCTTAGCAAACAAATTCAGATCGGCGACAATTGTTGGGGCAACAGGGGATAGGCCCGACCATACGATGGCAAACTTCAGCATTCTTCTGAAATATCATAAAAAATTATCGCTGCAATTTTTTGATGAGCACTGCACAATAGAGATCGTTCAAAAGCACATTCGGTTCAAAGCATTTATCGGTCAACAAATATCATTAGTGCCGATGGGAAAATGTTCAGGAATTGTAACGAAAGGACTAAAATATTCCTTGAAGAAAGAATCGTTAGAATTGGGAGTGCGCGAAGGGACAAGCAATGAAGCATCAGCATCAATAATTGATATTACAGTAAAAAGCGGCTCGCTGCTTCTTTTTAGAATTCACCCACTCATCAGACACTAAAGAATGGAAATCGCAGAGATCATTGCTGTTATTCTTGGATTAATTTCTGTCTATCTTGTGACTCGTCAACAAGTTTGGTGTTATCCTCTCGGGATTATTTCGGTCTTCGTCTATATTTTTATCTTTTATGAAGTAAAACTCTATGCCGATATGGGACTGCAGGTTTTCTTTATTATTCTGCAGGCGTATGGCTGGTATGAATGGCTGTACGGAGGGAAAGAACATTCTGCGCTGTCTGTTTCCTGGGGAACAAACAGAGTCTATATGATGATTGTGTTGTTTGTCGTAATCGGTACGGCGACTCTTGGATATACACTTCATGAACTTACCGATGCATCATTACCGTATGTCGATTCATTCCTGGCAGTGTTGAGCATGGCCGCTCAATGGCTGATGGCAAAAAAATATATTGAGAATTGGATTCTCTGGATCATCGTTAACATCGGATCCATTGCCATGTATGGTTACAAGGGGTTGTACTTCACCATGTTCTTGTTCGCGGTCTATTTCGGATTGGCAATACTCGGTTACAAGGAATGGAAAAAATCACTGATTGTTCAGCCGACGTGAATCGATTTTGAAACTTCACTCAGTGTTGCGAGCACATCTTCCGATGTGAACGGTTTCAACAAAACATCCTTCGCTCCTAAACTAAACAATTCCTTTTTGGATTCTTTATCCAAGTAGCCGGTGATAAAAATAAACTTCACATTAGCATTCATCGCTGTTAACTCACGGATCAATTCACGTCCATCCATATTCGGCATACCCAAATCAGAAACGATGATGTCGATGTTATCTTTTTCCTTCAGGTATATTTCCAAGGCTTCTTGTCCATCATACGCATTAATGGTCTGATACCCTTCCGTTTCGATGATTTCTTTTAACATAGCACCGAGTTCTCGTTCATCATCAACGATAAGCACCTTTTTTCCACTAACATTATTCGGTCTGGAAACGATTGTTTTTACATCGGACAATGTGTTTTGCATATCATCAACGACGAGTGTTGCCGGGAAATACAATGTAAACGATGTTCCTTTGCCCACAGAACTTTTCACTTCGATTAATCCGAAATGTGTTTTGACAATGCCGTGAACAATGGCCAGACCAAGCCCGGTTCCTTTACCTCGTTCTTTTGTGGAGAAGAACGGCTCATAAATTCGTTGAACAGTTGCATCGTCCATTCCGCATCCGGTGTCGGTAACCGTCAGCGATACATATAATTTTTCCTCTGCCGCAGGGTGATTTTTTTTCAATATTTTTCCTTCAGCATTCCCAATGGTGAAGGTGAGGATACCGTTCGATTTTGAAAGTTCCATCGCATCCCGTGCATTCACTCCGAGATTGATGATGACTTGATGGAGTTGATCTTCATCCCCCATAATCACATCATTATCAGTCAAAAATTCTGTCCGAATGGAAACAGTTTTGGTAATGGAATGTTCCAATAATTTACAAACATCCAGTGTCACGGCTGAAAGAGAGAGCGGTTTCATCACACCTTTTTCTGTCCGGGCAAACATCAACAATTGTTTGGCGATGCCGGAACCCCGCTCTGCTGCGCCGGCAATCATCTGTGCGAATTTTAATATGTCAGGATAATTTTTGGCTTTATGTTTTACCAATTCAGCCGAACCCATTATCATGGCAAGAACATTGTTAAAATCGTGCGCAATACCGCCTGCCAGAACACCGATGGAATCCATTTTTTGTGCATGAAGCAACTGATCCTCAAGCCGTTTTCGTTCCGTGATGTCCCGAAAAATACTCAAGATCATTCCTTCATTAATACCGAACGTAATGAACGAAGCAGCGATTTCCACATTTAAAACTCTTCCATCCCACAGAAATATTTGTGCATCGGAACGGGGAAGGATTGACCCTTCCCGGAAACGTGTGCGATACTCATTAATGCCATGCTGCAGCGTAATTCGTTCTTCATCATACGTAATGGAAAATAATTCTCCGACCAATTTCTCTTTCGATTTATTGACCAATGAGCAGTACGCCTCATTCACCATCACAATGGTTCCGTCTTTATCGGTGACACGCATTCCGTCGGCGGAGTGTTCCCATATGACGCGGAAGCGTTCTTCTTCGGATTTTTGCTGAATTGCCGCGGCAATATGCTGTGATACAAAGATGAGAATTTCTTTTTCGCGGTTGGTAAAGATAATTTTTGGATCGTAACTTTGAATTGTCATCACACCGAATGTTTTTCCGCTTGACGTCAACGGCACCCCAAGCCAATCGACTGCCGGAGCACCGATCAGGGATAGATCGCCCTGTTCGGACATTTCGTCGAACACCGGAGCCGGTGCGTGGAGAATATTTCCTGTTTCAAGGATATATTCTGTTGATCCATGGGAGAACGACCGCGGTTCCGGAGGGGAATCTACTTCATCCACGAAGTACGGAAAACTAATAATGTTTTTCACCGGATCATAGAGTGCGATGTAGAAATTTTTTGCATACATCAATTCACCAATGATGGTATGAAGACTGGCAAATAGCTGCTGCATGTCGTGCGATTTTCGGGTTACCGTCGTAATGCGATACAGAGCCGATTGTAATCGTTCATTCCAATTCCGCTCCGTAATGTCTGTGATCGTACCGATGGTTCCGACCACTTTTTTGTTGGCATCGCGAAGCGGTGAGCCGTATATCTCTGCCCAGAATTTTTTTCCGTCTTTTCGGGTCATCTCCAGTTCATACCGTTCGGAGATTCCTTTGCGACGCTCAAGGTTTCGCGCATTGATGCTGGGCCACTGTTCCTTTGGGAGCAGAAAAGCGTACGCCGGATTCCCTTTAATATCTTCGAATGACCACCCTGTCAATTCAACCAGGCGTTGATTCATATAAATTACTCTATCATCCAGATCAGTGATAATCAATCCTTCGCTGAGACTTTCAACCACTTCGCGGAATCGCGTTTCTGATTGTGCCAGCGCAAGGGACATGATATCGGAATCTTCAATATGACGCACAAGTACAAACACCTCATCCGAACCGCTGGTAATCATTCGTGCATGAAATCGATTTTCTTTGCCGTTAATATCAAGAGTATAATCGTACGTCTGGACTTCATTAGCGGAGAGAGCAAGAACTAAATGATGCATCACAAGATCGGCAACATTTTTGGGAAGACGGTCATTGATATTTTTTCCAATAACATTGTTTGGATCCCCTACGACATCGTTCGGGTTTCCGGCACGAAAATCCAGATATGTTCCATCTCGACGAAGGCGAAACGTTAAATTAGGAATGGAACTGAGCAAGGCCTCGCTTCGTTGTTCACTTTTTACTCGTGCGGATTTGGATTTTGTATGCTCTTCAATTTCACCTTTGAGTTCCCGCCACCGTCGATAGGAAAAGAGAGCAAATAACAACGACAGAGTCGTAAGCGTGAATACGATTTCTTCTAAATAGTACCCGTGATGTGTTTCGATGAATTGGGAAAGTTTTTCGAACAGATGGAATTGAATGGAAAGCCCGAGTACTGCGACTGTGATAAGACCCATTGTAAGGACATCAGTTCGGGCTGAAGAAAGATGTTTATCGTTATCCATTAATGCAGTATAAAGATTTTTACCAAAATAAAAAAGCAGAGGATGGCCCCTGCTTTTATTGTGCTGCAAAAATTGATTATTGGTTATTTCGTATCCAAAATAAGCGGAAGTCCGTCTTTTCCTCCAACAATAATCACTTTTGTGTTAGGAGACATCGCGAGTTTTTCTGTTGCTTCAATTCCTTTCCAGGTCAATAACTGTGAATTTAATCCTTGGTTGACGATTTTTTGGAAATCAGAAATGCCTTGCGCTTCAATTCTTTTTCGATCAGCTTCTTGTTTTTCTTTTGTTAACACAAACTGCATCCGTTGACTTTCCTGTTCGGATTGCAATTTTTGTTCGATGGAAGAAGAAAGTCCGGCGGGAAGAGTTACTCGTCTCAGCGGGGCAGATTCAACAGTGATTCCTCGTTCACTTATCGCCTTCATAATTTCGTTTAGCAATAATTGAGAAAGATGTTCCCGTTCCGAAGTATATAATGCTTTTGCTTCAAAGCTGGCCGTGACACCACGCGTAACAGAACGAAATTGCGGTTCGATAATAATGCTTTCATAATCTTCACCGACCGTTTTATAGACATCAGCCGCCTTTTCGGGATTCAAATGATACAGTACGCTTACTTCTAATTGCACCGTAAGACCTTCTTTTGACGGTACCTCCATTACTTCTTTGATCTCCTGAGTTTTAATGGACATTTTAACAATTCGGGCAAGCGGGTTAACAAAATTAATTCCGGATTTGATCGTATTGTCAGATACGGTACCAAAAAAATCAATTACACCGACATGACCGGCCGGAATAACAGTAAAGCAATTGGACAATGCCGCAAGTGTAGCACCTAATGCCACCATCATGGAAATATTTGCCGATCCTTTGGTATTCGGATTGATACGCATATTACGCCAAGAGACAAACGCTGCAACAGCAACCAAGGTAAAAATTAAAAAAAACATAGAGCCTCCAATATTTGAAATTAGTGTACGATCATAACATCATAAACGTTTGAATCGTTCGTATTATTTTTGCCGCCACCCTGCCATTCGCTTACCTGTTGTTTAACAGTGCGAAACTCTCCGATTCCTGCTCCTCCGTGATCATCTTGCGCGCCGACAAGAATGGTGATGTTCCATCCCGTGTTTGGCACACCAAGATACTCAAGGGGGAGAGCAAACTCAATCGATCTATTACGAATATTACCTAGTGGATTTTTTGCATCCTCTCTTTTTGGGATATATTCGCACAATATCTTGCTATTTTCATCAATTACTCTCACCCCGCCACCGACAAGGATCTTTTTATCAAATACTCGCGAAGAATCCAGCAGATAATCTGAATTCACACCGACCATTTTTTGCTTTCCAGTTCCGGAATTAATTGTGATAGCAGCAAATGTCAATTGATATCCATATTCCGGATGCCAACCCGGGTCGTAAAGATTAGAAAAGATAAGTGTGCAGTAGAGATTTTTTTCGTCATACCGAAATGTAGCATTCGTAATATCCAAAATGCCTTTTTTAAAATGCTGGCTTGTCGGATATTGATATGTTCCGGTTGAACCGGCATCATCTTCAACAGAATCAGATTGTTCAAAGAGTAGGTGAGCTGATGGATTTGTCTGTTTTATCTGTTCATGTGTTAATAAGGGATGCGAAGGACCCCGGAGCACCGGGAATGATCGATCAAACTCGGGTTGTGCAAGGGTAATATCTTTGAAATATTTTTTGTCGGAAAAATTTCTCAAAAAAATCTTAGGGTTATTTTTTTCTTCAAGAAGTTTCTTCTTTCCATGAAATACTTTTAGGAGTAATGGTGAATGTTCTATGGTTAACGCCTGATCGGGCAGGAGATCGACCGGTGCAATCACCGCGTCGCCATTTTCATATACCCATATATAATTGATTCCAAATTGATTTTTAAGATTTTTTGGAACAATCTTCACCGTAATTTGTTCTTTAACACGTCGATATGTAATAAGGATCGATCCTGAACCAATGCGTTGTTCAAACTCAACAGCATCAATCTCTTTCGGCAGTTTGGGTTGAATACGGATGACGTTTGAGGGGATGTCGACACTCACGCCAAAGTAATCTTGATAGATTGACCGAATAAATTCCGCCAAACTCCACGCCTGTGAATATGTCCCGGAAAGTTTTGGTTCAGCGAATTGAACTGGTTGTTCGGCTGCACCGTTGAGCTCACCTTTGTCGTCAATTCGTCGTGGATGTGCATCCAGCAATTCCGAAAGAGCGCCGACTGTTCCGCGGTTGAGCATCTGGCGTACGGAATTTTTTGTGATTGGGAAAATAATATCTTGAAGATCATATCGTGTTGCAGCATACGTTGTAATACCATTAAGCCATGTCCAAATAATTCCATTATGATATGCGGCATCTTTTACATAATAGGGTGGGTATTCATGAAACGGATGAAAGTTTGAATCTGATTGTGCAAGCGTTGCGGTGCCATGTTCGTACACCAATTTGTTGATCACCGTTCGGACAGTATTTTGTCGGACATCTTCCGGGATCATCATATCCACAGCAAAAAGCTGATTGGGACGAAGTTCTGTTGAAGGGGAATTGTTGGAATTTAAGTGATCATACATCAAATTATTTTTTGCATCGACGAAATATCTTCCAAAATTATGTTCCAATTTGTCTGCAAGATTTTTCCAGCGTGCTGCATTCTGAAAATCATTAAAATATTCTGCGCAAAATACACCGATCATTAGTTGCTGATGCCACAGTGCCTGAATATCACATGCACGATTGCCGCGGGGAGACCATGGTCCGTTAGGGCCGACTGCATCCATCCAGCTTTCGGCGTCGGCATGTGTGAGAAATCCGAGTGAATCGCAGTGAAATTTCTGTGTGCCTTCAATAGATCGGACAATGATGGGATACATTTCTTTGATGAATTCTACGTCGCCTGAATATTTGACGTATTCGTAAAGTGATTTTACAAACCATGGTGCACCGTCAGCAGTGTTATAGATAACCGATTGCGGAGTGGCCAAATTCGGAATGCGTCCATAATAAGTACTCGTTGTATCACGTTCTTGAAACGCAGCATACGATCGAAGAACATCGCGCGCATCAGCAAAATTTCCAATCACATACGTTGCACCCGGAAGAGAAATAAACGAATCACGCCCCCAATAATTATTGAACCACGGCAATCCTGCAAAGATACCTTTTGTCCGTTCTCCGCCGGTTGACTGATTCATGATGAGTGCATCAATCTGAAGTTTTGCCCACGCTATGGCTGTTGTCAGATCTTTATCATTGGTTTTTACAGGGGAAAGAGAAAGGAGTCTTTGCATTCGCGTTTTTCTCTGGGTTTTGAATTGTTCAGATTGGTTTGCGGCGGTTTGCGCAACTGTTTGTAATTGAGCGGCATTTCTCCCGGCAGCGATGGCAAACACAACAATATTACGCTTTAATTGTCGTGCTACAACAATATCTGTCGGAACGATTTCAGAAGCGGAATTAGACCTTTTCCAATGCTGAAATGGTGAAGTCGATAATGAATCGATAACGAAATTATCAGTCGGTTGAACGGTAATCTGTGCAAATGGATTACTCACTTCAATCAATAAAACATTAATACTATCAAGAAAAGTAATTGTCTCGTTTGTCCCATCGGAATATGTACGTATCAATTGATGAGGAAATACGACCGATCGCGCTGTTGTCCGATCGAGCGAAGTATTTTTTATAGAAAGAGAATAATCGTGGAATATTTTTTCTGCATTGATAAACCATCCCTGCCATCCGCCGGAATTTAATCCATTCACTTCACCATGATATGTTCCTGCTTCTTTATTGGTGAAAACATATTGTCGGTCAATTGTCGTAATGGATATTCCCAGATCGTCGATTGATTGAGAATGCAAGAGAGTAGATGCAGAGAGGAAAGTTAAAGACAAAAGAAAAATATTTTTCATAGAGTATGCATCCTAACTTCTTATTGATGAAAATTATGATGATAGACGGCATCAGCAAGAAGCCAGCTTGCGTCGCGCATCGCTTCTTGTGTGGATAGTTCAGCAGGAGAGATTTCTGTGAGAGAAGCTAAGCCAAGCAAAGATTGCAGCTCTTCGATATTTCCGTTCACCCTGCCGACAAACGCATGAACCGGTTTGTTCATTAATTTTGCTCTCCGAACGATTCCAGAAATCCCTTTCCCAAACAGAGTTTGACTATCGAGTGTTCCTTCCGTAGTAATAACATGTTCACACATTGAAAGTTTTTCGTCAAAACCGATAGTATTCATAACATGCTCAATTCCGGAAACACTCTGGGCGTCACAAAATGTCATTAATCCGTAACCAAGACCTCCCGCAGCACCACTGCCGGGAATATTGGAATAATCTTTATGTAAGTCTCGTTGAACAACATCCGAAAAGTTTTTTAATGCAGATTCCATATATGGAAGCTGCTCTTCGGAAGCTCCTTTTTGTCTAGCAAACGTGTGAGTTGCTCCGGTATTTCCAAGCAATGTGTTTTGTACATCGGATAATATTGTGATTGGGCAGTGTTGTTTCGTTGTATCTTTCGTTTCAATCTGATGTAATTGAAGCAGCGCGATACTCCCTTCCTTCAATTGTTCACCATGCTGATCCAAGAAATCTAATCCAAGCGCTCTTGCCATCCCTCCACCACCATCGTTTGTTGCTGATCCTCCAAGACCTATCCAAATTTCTTTACACAATCGTGAACGTGAAGCAAGTATCAATTCCCCAATTCCCCGCGTGGTTGATTGAGCAATTGTTTCTGGCGATGGTGTAAGAAGATGGAGTCCGATTGCCTCGGCAGACTCAATAACAGCAATATTGTCTTTTGTAATTCCATACCGCACTTTCACTCTTATTGGATGAATTGGTCCGGTCACTTCTTGTTCGTAGATCGTACCTCCCAACGCATTCATGATACAATCCAGCGTCCCATTCCCCCCGTCAGCAATAGGAGATGATTCGACTTCGGCATCAGGATATTTTCTTCGAATAGTTTTGGAAAGGATAGTAGCAATCTTTTGTGCAGAAAGCGCCCCCTTCATTGCATTTGGTGCAAGCAAAATTTTCATGATGTAATATGGAAACAAAATAAAAAGATTCAAAACACGAAATACGCAAGGGTAATTTTTTTGATTTAGTAGTAGCGATCAAGTCTATTGTAAAAAGGAGTCGCAGCTCTTTGTTAAGGGAAATTCTAAAATTTATATATCAGTTTTCTTTTTGAAGAATCTGTATATTTCCATACGCTCATTTCCTCAGACATTACGTTTCTATCCTATCGGAGGATTTATGAAATATTCTTACGTATTTACACTAATATTCATTCTCTCCGTATTAGCATTTTCCCAAGTTGAAGAAAATATTCTCGAAGCACAAAAGGATGCAATTGTTACTCTTTCTTCGTCGAAAGGATTCTCTCCCAATGTGCTCAATGAATATCTGAGGCAAAAATTCGGAAAATTATTACCGGATCTTTTACGAAGAGAAGCTGCTGAAGTCATACGCTTATTTCAATCCGACAATCCACCATCACCAAGCAACGCACTCTTGCCGCCACAATCGTCGCCGATAATATCGACACCGCAAAAAACTTCGCTTTTAAAAGAAAATGATCAAACTCCGATTCTTGCTCAATTTTTAGAAGCAGGAATGTCAAAACGTTTTCATCTTGTGGACGGAAATATCATGCAGGGCACGATTCTGAAAATTGAAGAAGGAATCTGTCATTTGGAAACACAGGAAGGAATATTGAAAATCCCGACGGTAGATATTTTAGAAGAGACAGCGGAAATTTATAAACGGGATGAAAGTAAATATGTCGGTCCGGTGATTAAGGAGACGATAGAATCAATTTCGATCCGTTCAAAATACGGCGATGTTGTGATCAATAAAAAAGAGATTCGAGATATGAACCGTTATCATGGCGGGAAAATGGTTCCGTGGGCGGAAGAAAAGAAACGGTTCTATCGCAGTCAGGTTTCGTTGACCGATATTTTTCTTGATGCAACAGCTTTTCCTCTTGAAGCCAATGCAATGTATATCAGCGGGCTTTCCATCGGATTTGGTTTTACGGAACAGTTTATGGTACGCACATCATTTGGAAATAATTTTAACGGCGATTTGAATTTAAAACCAATGTGGCAATTTTATCATGATCATTCCGCTACGCAGCGGACCGGAATGGCGGTTGGTTTGGATCTTTATAGCCGCCACGAAATGGCAACTGTGCTTGCAAATTACACTCGGTATGTACAAAAAAAATCATCAAATAAATTATTGACTGATCCGTCTCTTGCGTTCGTTTCCGTTGATCAGGTGATCAAACCAGATTACAAAACAGCATTTTATGCCGAAGCATATCTGGTGTATTCAAAACTCTGGTCACTTGAAAGCGGCAGAGGAGAAATGGGATACCATGTTGGAATTAAAACGAATACGCTTCCGTTTGTAAAAGAAAGTCTGCTTGATACAGCGTATCGATGGACAACGGAAAATCTTAACGACGTTCCATTCAGAATTTGGGGTGCATTCGAATATGATTTGACGAAGAATCTAAAATTTGCTGCAACGGTATGGGTGGATAATGGATATCGTTATCGAACATTGACTGAAGTGCGGCGCGATTATCTTTCGGATTCAACTCCATTCACACTGGATGCAAAAGAAGGAGAATATCGAATAGTCGATTTTGACTTTGGATTCCTGTATGCAGTCAATGACAGTTTCCGGTTTGGAGTCCATTTTAAGGAAGCGTATTTCGTCTTCTTTTGGAGAATATTAGAGTTATAAAGATGTTTACGTCCATTGCATATAGAAGTATTTTAGTTGTCGCACTCTGTTTTCTTTTACAAGGGTGCGCTGTACATTTTGACGCAATCAATGCATCTGTTCCGGTGATGATGAATGCAAAAAATGTATCGTCATACAAACTAGTCACACATTTTTCTCTTCACCAGGATGTTCAGTTCCTGTTTCTGCCGAGATTATTTGGGGGAGCAAAACCGGATATTAATGCAATGATTGAAAATCAATTGCGATTAACTCCCGGCGATGCAATAATCAATGTTCGTATTCACGGAGATACTGAGGTCGGAGATTTTTTGCTTCCGATTGTTATTGGCACCGCAGGTGCTTTTGTGTTCCCACCCATGTCTATTTTTATCTATGAGCCGTTCTTCTACGATCTGAAATCGTATACGGTTGAAGGGGACATTATCAGATATGATATTCTCCAACAGTTTCAAGCAAAGCCGTTGTTAAAAATCGATCCCATGACCGGGTTGCCAGTTGAAGAACAGAAGAAAGAGTTTGATCCAGAAACCGGCTTACCGAAGAAATAAAGGGATTACTATTTTTGTTGGTGGTGATGAATTTTGGAAATAATAGAACGGATCAATGATAAATTCTGCTTGTTGATCAATACTAATAAAGTATCTCCTGCTTCAATGCGAGTCCCTCCGCTCGGAACAACAAATTCGTCGTTTCTGCCGATCAATACAACAAGGCTGTCGTGCGGCAATCCTAACTCCACAATTGATTTTCCGGCAATTTCTGCATCATAAGGGACGATGAGATCAACCAATTGTGTTTCAGAATTTTCGTTCCCTGCAAATTCAATAGGATAGTGACTATTTTTCTCTGGTGGTGCAATCAAATTCAGCCATCTTGCCACAACAGAAAGGGACCAGCCTTGTATAATCGCCGACGAGAAAACAATAAAAAAGACAATATTAAAATATAGCACTGCCCCTTCAATTCCTGCCAAGAGTGGAAATGTTGCTAAAATGACAGGTACAGCTCCGCGCAATCCAACCCACGAAAGGAAAATCTTTTCTTTCAGTGAATAAGAAGAAAACATAAGAGAAGAAAACACACCTATTGGCCGTGCAATAACAATTAAAACAAGTGAAATGATAATTCCGGAAGGAATGATAGGGATCATATGGCTTGGAAAGACCAATAGTCCAAGGGTGAGAAACATTGCAATTTGTCCTAGCCAACTTAATCCATCAAAAAATCGTAACAAGCTTTTTTTCTGAACAAAGTCACTGTTCCCGACAAATAATCCTGCAAGATAAACGGCAAGAAATCCGCTTCCGTTCACTATTGTTGTTGCTGAATAGACAAATCCTACAAAAGCGAGGGCAAAAACCGGATATATTCCCTCGTATGAAAACCGTAATCGATTCAATATCAGTGTCATTGCTTTGGCGAATCCGTACCCAAACGCTGCTCCGATAATCATTTGGTAGAAGAACAGCATTACAATATCGACTACTGTCGTTTCGGCGTTGGTGAGTAACTGTAATGTTCCTATGGTCAAAAAGACAGCCATGGGATCATTGCTGCCGGACTCAAGCTCCAGCATTGGTTTAAGATTTCCTTTTAAAGATACATTCTTTGAACGAAGAACAGAAAACACCGCCGCTGCGTCCGTGGAAGAAACGATTGCACCCAACAACATTCCTTGTAAAAAAGAGAAATGGAGAATAATCATTGCTGCAATAGCAATGATTATTGCCGTTACCAGTACTCCGAATGTTGATAGTATCGATGCATCGCGGAGAATCGGTTTGATATCATTCCATTTCGTTTCAAGTCCGCCGGCAAACAAGATTAAGATGAGTGCTATGATGCCGATTGATTGTGCTAAACGGGCATCATCAAAGTAAAGTCCACCAGGACCATCGGAGCCTGCAAGCATTCCAATGCCAAGAAATAATAATAATGTTGGGACTCCGAGATTGTCCGAAAATTTTGCTATTGCAATGCTGAGCAAGATGAGCGAACATCCCGCAATAAGTATGTATTCAATTGACATCATTACCAGTAAGGTAGAAAAATTGAGAATACTTGCAAGGGATTGAAAATAAAAAACCTTCCCAAATTGTATATTATCTTGAAGTATCTCAAAAGTGAAACTATTGCCATCCTGAGCGAAGCGAAGGATCTGAGTAAGCCACAGAATTTTTTTCAAAAAAATGTGCAACGAAAAACCTGAATGTAAATTCAGATTCTTAATCCCGATATCCTTCGCTCAGGATTGCATCAGGATTCAGAATGATTGTGCCTTTGTGTTTTAGAGATGGTTTCTAGAAAGGTGTTATGGCAAATAATCGGATTGGCGTTTCAAAAATTAATTTGCGGCTGTTTCTTTCTTTTGCATTTTCACAAGAATAATGCCTCCAACAATCATCCCAATCAGCCAGTAACCGGAATCAATAAGTGTCAACCCAATCGATTTTGATTGGAATGAATTGCTGACATACATGGACATTGCAACAAAACCCAACCAGTTCCAAAATGCTGCCTGGGCTGCACCTTTTATATCCTTTACTTGGAACGCATGATGCACATGACACTGAACGTAGAACATAATGAAATAGGCAATTACAGATCCACCATATAAGATTGCCATATCTTTTCCTGTCATCGTTTGTGCCATTTCTTGTGTTATTCCTGTATATGCCATCCATTGAGTTGAAAATATTCCATACCATACTGCACCGATAATCCACATGGCAATAGCTGCTGCACCAACAGCAACGTAATTGATTTTTACTTCCATGAATCCTCCTTGGAGAGTGAATAAAATCGTTTGGTTTGCAGTGGCGAAGCTCTTCACGTTCAAACCTTAACGCAACGTTCTTTGTATGTCATTTCATCTGTTCAAGTTTCTTCAGCTCCATTGAGTTCAGAATCATCTGTAAAATGCCAGCATCAGAAAAACCATTGCCATTGGCATTCACAAGAAACCGGTCACCAACCACCAATTGTAATCCGCATGATTTGGAATATTCCTCTGAGTGAGATTTTTCTATCCCTTTGTATCCGTTAAATGTTGTGCTCTTTTCATAGCCATCGTCGGTTTCATTTTCGAACGTTGTTTCTGCCAACATGCGTAACGATGCAAACATTCCTTCGCCCATTCCTATATAATCTATAATCTCTATTGTTGCGGTCCATGTAACATCAACGTCAACCGAGTCTTGTTTTCCATCATCTGTTGTTTGTAACTGCTTTTCTTTTTTTAAAGTGGTAAAATCAACCGATGCATTTGAGGTTGAAATTCCGGAACTAGAAACAGTTTGCCCTTTTGGTTTTTCTCGTTTAAATCCTTCGGGTGCTTTAACCGGAAGTATTTTTTGCAACTCTTTGAAATGAATTATTTTTGATAATGACGGTGTTTGTGCAGATGTAATTGTGAAACAGCAGAGCGTAATGATGCAGAGTAAAAATTTTAGCATAAAAATTCCTTCCGATATATTGTGCAAACCTACACTTTCTTCAAATGACATTCAAGGAATAATTCACTTTCCTTTCTTCTGATTTTTGCCGAAATTCATTCATCATTACTAACAAAATCACTCAAAAAATGGAATTGGAGTATATATGTCTATAATTACGGATGTTTGGGCGCGCGAAATTCTTGATTCTCGCGGCAACCCAACAGTAGAAGCAGAAGTAGAACTTGAAGATGGTACAATCGGTCGCGCGGCAGTGCCGAGCGGTGCGTCCACCGGTGAACACGAAGCTGTTGAATTGCGGGACGACGATAAAAATCGATACCTTGGAAGAGGAGTGCTGAAAGCTGTCGAAAATGTTAACAATATCATTGCGGAAGAATTAACCGGATTTGATGCACAAGATCAGGTTGGTATTGATAAGATGATGTTGGAATTAGACGGCACGCCGAATAAATCCAAACTTGGTGCAAACGCACTGTTGGCCGTTTCGTTGGCAACGGCAAAGGCAGCCGCAAATTATTTTAATGTTCCTCTCTATCGATATATCGGCGGAACAAATGCGAAAATCCTTCCGACGCCGATGATGAATATCATCAATGGTGGCAGGCATGCAGACAACAATGTAGATTTTCAAGAGTTCATGGTCGTTCCCGCCAATGCACCAACCTTTGCTGAAGCACTCAGAATGGGAACGGAAGTATTCCACTCTCTAAAAGGTGTCTTAAAGAAAAAAGGATATAATACCGCTGTTGGTGACGAAGGCGGATTTGCTCCGAGCCTAAAATCAAACGAAGAAGCGTTAGAAGTAATTATGGAAGCCATCGCAAAAGCAGGGTACAAGGCTGGGGAAGATATTTTTATTGCACTCGATCCTGCTGCAAGTGAAATGTATCAAAGTGATGGATCATATCTTTTCTACAAATCGACACAGGAAAAAATTTCTGCTGAACAAATGGTTGCATACTGGAAAAAATGGGTAGACAATTATCCGATCATTTCATTGGAAGACGGTATGGCTGAAAATGATTGGAAGGGGTGGAAATTGCTTACCGATACTATTGGCAGTAAAGTACAACTTGTCGGAGATGATTTGTTTGTCACGAACACCGAATTTCTTGCGAAGGGAATCGCTCAAGGTGTTGCAAATTCAATCTTGGTAAAAGTAAATCAGATCGGGACATTAACCGAAACACTCGATGCTATTGAAATGGCAAAGCGTGCGCACTACACAGCTGTTATCAGCCATCGTTCCGGCGAAACGGAAGATGCAACAATTGCGGATATTGCCGTAGCAACAAATGCCGGACAGATTAAAACAGGTAGTGCAAGCAGAACAGATCGCATTGCAAAATACAATCAATTATTGCGGATCGAAGAGGAGTTGGACACAAACAGCATTTATGCAGGGTTAAGTGCCTTTAACGTGAAACGATAATCCGAACTGTTGCAGTAAGCAAAGCAATGCCGCGCTTTAAAATATTGAAGCGCGGCATTGTTATTTTTTACTGAAGCCAAAACCGATAGGGAATTCTGAAAAAGTCACCCCAAGGATAAAACCATCCCACTCACCAACAGCAAGATAAATCCCCGGAGAAAATCCTCCGATAGAAATTACGCCGGGATAAATATTGATCTGCATGTTGTACAATCCTGGTCCAGTGAACAGCACCGATGTCATTAATGAACTATTCTTATCCCAAAAGAAACCTACCGTTCCATCCATCTGCGGATCAATCTTGCGAAATCCCCGTAAGCGGCCTTCACGTAATTTATTGATAACCCTTCCGCTCCCGACAGTGAAAGAATTTTGCGAATCATACGCGTAGCTTGCACCGAACATGGTATAGACACCGTAATAAAAGAAAGGAGACCAGTTCCCAAGTATCGAATAATTTTTCCGAACGTAATATTGCTGACCCGCATTTTGAAGATATCCCGTTACCGGTTCGAGAATTGGTTGGGGGGACCATTCGTTGATTGGAAGTGTTTCAGAAAAAAAACGTTTTCCCCATTCAGTACTGAAGATAGCAATACCGGCAATATTGAACATGTAGATATCTGCGACAAGATCAACATTTATACCTCGATATCCTTCTGCTTCAATCACTTCATTCATTACTTGATACGCTGTCGTCATCAATCCTGACCAGAGATAGGGATACGAGACGTTATGATATTCAAGGTATTCACCAAATTTCGCATAATGCATTCCGTTGCCAATGGTATGACCGCCGATGTTTGGAAGAAATTCTGCATGTTTTACACCTATGGTAAAATTGAAAATCTCTTGTTGAACGAATTCATTTACGCCAAATTTTCTAATATTCCCGATCGGGTCTTTAAGATTTCTCCATACATGGGCGACGTCTCCTTCGTAATCCCATTTGAAAATATTCTTATTATGGCCCCCATTGCGCAGCATATCAAATCCACCATTTAGGAAAATATTAACAGGATGAATCTGAGATTCCGAGCCGAATGCATTTTCAGGGTGATAAAAATAGAATCGTTTTTCTTCAGAATTTTGCCCAAAAAGGGATACCGAAAGAAAAAGTAGAAAGATTAGATTGTATTGATGGGTGATTTTCGTTCTTTTTTCCACATTCAAAATTTAGTATATTTTGCTTAAGAACAAAGAATTTTTATTTGGCGTTCTCAAATAAATGAGAAAAATTGAAAGCGAATGAACATTGTTTCAATTTTGTTTTGAAAGAAAGAACTACTGTACGAATGTCTTGAAATAATTTCACGAAATTAATCAATCTATTTACTTATCATTAATCTCACAATCTTACTATAACTATGGCTCACATCAAATTCGGAACGGACGGTTGGCGCGGAGTGATTGCAGATGATTTTACATTTGCAGGTGTTCAAAAAGTTTCTCTTGCAACAGGGCTTTATTTTTCAAAACACAAGAATGCTAAAAATGGTGTTGTCATCGGATATGATGCGCGGTTCTTATCAAAAGAATTCGCCCATTGTGCGGCACAAGTCATTGCTTCTGCCGGTGTAAAAGTATTGTTGGCAGATAAAATTTCTGCTACACAAATGGTGTCATTAGGCGTTGTTAAGAAAAAAGCGGCTGGTGGAATTGTTATTACGGCAAGCCACAATCCCGCGAAGTATAATGGATTTAAGATCAAAGGAGATTATGGCGGACCTGCGCACCCTGAAATGATTACGGAAGTTGAGAAGGAACTTGCGCCTTTGCAGGAACTGACAGTATTGCCGATCGAGATAAAATCATTTGATGAGTTAGTAAAAGCAAAAATGATTCAATTTATCGATCTCACAAAAATATATGTTGCCGACCTTCAAACGAAAATTGAGTTTGATCTCATCAAATCAGTAAAACTGAAAATTATGCACGATGCAATGCATGGCGCCGGAATGGGGATTCCTGAATTATTGCTGCCAAAAATCGGGACGATCCGCAGCGATTATAATCCTTCATTCGGGACAACAAACCCTGAACCGCTTCCTCAAAATACCGAAGAGCTAAGTATGGAAGTTCGGGCCGGAAAATATCATTTCGGTTTTGCAACGGACGGTGATGCCGATAGAATTGGTGCTGTGGATGAAAAAGGAAATTTTGTCGATTCACATCGTATCTTTGCGATTTTGTTGAAGTATCTTATGGAACGGAAACATTATCGCGGTGCTGTGGCCAAATCGTTATCGGTGACAGATCTTATTACAAAAATGTGCGAACATTATAACGTCCGTTTGTATGAGACAGCTGTTGGTTTTAAACATCTTTGCCGATTGATGACTGAAAAGGATATCATTATTGCCGGTGAAGAAAGCGGTGGAATCGCTGTGAAAGGTCATTTACCTGAACGAGATGGAATTTTCATCGGATTTTTGTTAGCAGAGGTAATGGCTGTGCGCCGAATGAAACTGAGCCAGTTAGTAAAAGAATTATTTGATGAATTTGGTGAACATCACTTCGGTCGGATCGATGCACATTTGACAGATGTGCAAAAAGAAAAAGTAATGAAGTATTTCCAAAGTAAACCAAAGAGAGTCGGATCGTTTGATATTATTAAATACGATTTGACAGATGGAATAAAGTTAGTGACCAAAGATGGCTGGATTCTTGTCCGTGCATCTGGTACGGAACCGATTATTCGGTTCTATGCTGAAGCAAGCACGCCCAAGAGGGTCCAACAAATGCTGAAGGTAGTAACAAAGCTATAGAGTTAATCCAGCCTTGTATAAACCATGTTTGTATGATGCTGTCGTATTTCCAAGGGTGCTGGTTTATCATTCGTGTTTGAAATCGTGATTCAAACACGGAAGAAAGGAAACCCTTATGTTCCCTCGCAATTACAATACATATTACAATGTAATGCCGGATGGGACTGTAAAGCAGATCAATCCATTTACCGGTACTGAAGTATGGGCTGTGCCTGGCCGTGGAAACAAACCCCTCACAAATCAACACCAAGTAGCATCTAATCCTATCCAAAAAAAAGAAAATGAAGATTATTGCAGTTTCTGCAAAGCACGGTATTTTGATGTCCCGCCGGAAAAAGCGCGTCTTGTAAAAATTAACGGTCGATACGAAACACTGTTCCATCTTTCCCCAGATCAATATGACACCACGGTTGCAGAATTTCGACGGACGGGAAATCTATTTGAAATAGTTACAATCGATTATTGGAAAAAAAATTATGGTTACAAACTGAATGCCGATCTAACCTCCTGGCGTGACTATTATGTCAGCCACCCACATGGCGCCATGCATATTGATAATATTATTCATTATAAACTCGTTCAATCGGGAAAGACGCCTGACGAGATTCTGAAGAAAGAGGCGTTCGATAAGTTACGGATGCTGGATGCATTCTTTGGCGGATGTCATGAATTGATTATTGCGAAAAATCATTTTATTGACAATGCGACAAACGATAATCAATTACGATCTTCGGGAGAGATGAACATTGAAGAACATTTTCAATACTTCAAGTTTACAATTGATGCAATGAAAAATATGTTGAGTTATAATAGATATATACGGTATATCTCCATCTTCCAAAATTGGCTTAAGCCGGCTGGCGCATCATTCGATCATTTGCATAAACAGATTTGTGGATTGGATGAATGGGGTGCATCCATCAGCGGGCAAATACAATTGGTTCAGCAGGAACCGAATGTCTTCAACGAGTTAGGTGTGAACCTTTCGGCGCAATATAATCTTCTGTTTGCGGAGAACGACACCGCCGTCGCTTGTATTGGTATCGGCCATCGCCATCCAACGATTAAAATTTATTCCAAATCCTTTTTTGCCCGTCCGCACGAACATTCGGAGGAAGAGATTCGCGGTGTAAGTAATATGGTGCATGCATGTCATGCCGCATTAGGTTCTCACTTGTCCTGCAACGAAGAATGGTATTATACGCCAGTTGATGCGGTGTATAAAATGCCTTGGCATATTCTGTTAAGACTAAGGGTGAATGTACCAGCTGGTTTTGAAGGTGGGACGGGTATTTATATCAACCCAATGACTCCAGTCGATCTTCGCGATAAGATTGTTCCTCAATTATATCAGTTACGTAATGAAGGAAAGATTGCCCGAATGTCTTTAGCAGAAGAATGTCACATCGTTCCAAATCCTCTTAAATATTATCTCAAATCTTGATCAATAGTAAAGGTTTACATTTGATCCTTTCTTTTCAGCACTTCACGCTGTATTATTTATTGAATAAATAATCTCACCAAAAATACAAGAATCCTAAATTGTATGCCTTGAAAGTCAATGTTATTTCAGCCTAATAATAGGAATACCAATAAAGAAAGAAATATTATTATTGATTCGTTCACAGAAATTTATTTTACAATAGTAGTATTGTTTAGTATGTTTTAAAGATAGAACTGTAGATTTATCCAAAGCTATATCCGGTAATTTCATATGAAAATAAATAGCAGGCTAATCTTAATCGTATGTACTATTGTGAATATCCAGATTATGTCTGCTCAATTCGAACAATTTTACGAAAGCTGGCGGTGGGCTCACTTTACAACTTCCACCGGATTGCCTTCAGATATTGTAGATGATATTATTGAAACTGATGATGGTATTGTTTGGGCATCAACCTTTGAAGGCTTAGCGTGGTATGATGGTTTTCGATGGAATAAAATTTTAGAAAAAGATGGACTACCTGAAAAACATCCGACAAGATTAAATAAGGGGCACCATAATACAGTTTTGGTTGTAATTGATTCTAAATTGTACATTGGGAATAGTAATGGGTTCAATAAAATTGAAATAAAAGAAATATTGAAAAATATTGTTATTTCAGTCTGTGCAATCGATAGTGATGGCATTTTTATTTCTACTGATAATCTTGAATACCCGTTTATTATATATCGCGATGGAGTTGTTAAAAGATGGAATTTAACAGATGGTGGAACGACTTACTGCACGAAAAACAAAAAAATTTATATTGTTACCGCATATGGATTGTTTGCAGTTACAGAAAATAGAAGCGAAAAAATTTTAGAGCATTGTTATATTAGATCTATTGTTGATAATAAAAACGATGAAACAATTATGGCTGTTGATGCTCCCTATAGAATGATAGGACTATGGGAGTGGCAAAAAAATGGTTCACTAAAATGGTCAAAGAGCGAACGATTGCTCCCGATTCGTTCGTTAGATATATCATCAACAGGGGAAGTTATTGTTGCTTATGAAACCGGAGATGTTCGAATTAAAAAAAATGGTCATTGGAAATCATTTAATCCGGTTCCCAAACAAATGGTAGGCCTAAAATTTCTAAAATACGACTCACATGATAATTTATGGGTGGGCACAGAAGGTGGGCTTTATTATTTCCGAAATACAAAAAATAAATGGAATTGGTGGACACATGATATCCACGATCCTCGGAATATTGTTATGGAGATATTTAAAGATAAAAATGGTGATGTTTGGATAGGCAATGGTAATGGAATTGAAATCCATAAAACAAATGGTAAAACTGAATACATATCTCATATTCAAAATAAAGATTTAGGACTGATAACGGGGATTAATTCCGACGAAAAAGGTCATGTCTGGATTTCAAGTGGATTAACTATTGAAGGTGCTTATAGATGGGACGGGAAAAGGTGGACTCATTTTGGTTTTAACGAGGGATTAAAATGTCCTAGGATTCATAAAATAAAAAAAGATATCAAAGGTCATTTATGGTTTTTAGGATTAGGTGAAAATGGTTCAATTGAAGGAGGTGTGAAAAAGGATCCTGGTGCATTTATGTATGATGGTAAAATATTTCATCAAATTAATACAGAAAATGGATTACTTCACAATAGAGTCTATTCATTTATTGAATCAGAAACCGGTGCATTATGGTTTGGCACTAAAAAGGGTTTGAGTAGGAAAGATAAAAATGGTTGGAAACATTTTGACGGAGATCGGATTAAAAATATGCTCTCGGTTTATGCAATGGCATTAGATAAAAAGAACAATTTATGGTTTTCAAATTTTACATCACAATTATGCTATGTAGATCAGAATGATTCGATTCATCGTGAGTGGTCTTGGCTTTCCGGTACCGATTATCGTCAAAAAGTTTGGGATATTAAAATAGATAACAAAGGGATTATTTGGGTGGCTACTACTCAGGGGTTGTTTAGTTATTTTAACGGTTCCTGGAATAATTATGATTTTGAAGCTGATTATAAACTTAAAGAATTACGCGTTGTCTTACCCCTTGACAATAAAATATATGTCGGGGGACATGGCATTGGAGTTGGCATATTAGATCGAAACGATATTGGTTATGCCATAAAAGCTGAATTTCTAGAACCAATTATTGAATATGAGAAAGTTCGAATACGTTGGAATGTAGATGCATATTGGGGGGCAATACCTTTCGAAAATATTGAAGTAAGATATCAGTTAGACAACAAAGAATGGTCTGATTGGATAAAATCACGAGAGGTTGTTTTTGAAGGTTTGCAGGAGGGTAATCATTCTTTTATTCTTCAAGCGAAGGACATTTATGGAAACATTCAGGTGAAAAGGGAAGCCACTACTTTTAAGGTACCCCCACCATTCTACAAAAACCCAACATATTTTATACCGTTGATGTTTCTTGTCGGGGGAATTATATTTTTGTCCTACAAAAATATACAACAAAAAACCACCAATGTATTAAAAGTTCGAAATCAGCGAATACGGTTTGCGAATGATTTGCATGATGACGTTGGCAGTAACCTGGGAAGCATTGCACTGATTAGTCAGCGAATTAAACGAAATAAAACTATTTCAAAAGAAGTAAAAGAAGATATTACCATCATATCAGAGACAGCGATTCAATCAGGAGAATATTTACGTGATATTGTATGGTACATTACTCCTCGAAACGATAATTTTAGAAGCTTAGAAACAAGACTTAGAGAGATTGCCCGAAGAATGTTGAAAAGCTTTGAAGTTCAATTTCAAGTAAATGATGAGGTGCAAAGTGAAACTAATCTCAGTGAAATAAGAAGAGATATTGTGCTAATGTTTAAAGAAATGATACATAATATTATTAAACATTCTAAAGCGACGAGTGTTTCGATACTCTTTGAACGTAAACCAGATTGTATACAATTATTCGTTCGAGACAATGGGGTAGGATTTGAACAAAGAGAAGATTATGATGGAAATGGTATGCGGAGCTTAAGGACTCGTGCAGAAAACAATGATGCTGATCTTAATATTAAGACAAAACCCGGCGAAGGAACGGCAATTACAATTAAATTTAAATACGCATCCAATGTGTAATAAAATAGAACGTAATATTGAATACTCACTTGATTGATAGGAATTACCATTGAAACAAGAACATACTATTTCAATTTGGATTATTGAAGATAATGAGTTGTATCAAAAAAGTCTTCTTGCGCTGATTAAGGATCAAAACGACATGATTTGCGAACGAATATTTTCGAGGTGCGAAGACGCTTTGGATACGCTACGATTTGCTCCCCTGCCCGATGTAATTTTGCACGATATTGGGTTTGATGGAATGAGCGGTATTACCTCTGTTAAAACAATTAAAAAGGATCACCCAAGCATTCAAATCATCATGGTTACAATTTTTGACGACGGGGAACACGTTTTCGAGGCGCTTTGTGCGGGGGCAACCGGTTACTTGGTAAAGACTTCACCAGAAGAGAATATCATTAATGGTATACGCGATGTTGTGGGTGGTGGGTCACCAATGAATTCAAGTATTGCGAGAATGGTAATTGACACATTTTCCAAAAATCGTAAGCCGGTCCATGATTACTTTCTTTCGCCGCGTGAAAAAGATATTCTAGAACTCATAGTTCATGGTTATAGTAATAATGTCATCGCTGAACAATTGCATTTAAGCGCCCACACCATTGACGCACACCTGAGAAAAATTTATGAAAAATTACATGTGCACACCCGCACCGAAGCAGCCGCAAAAGTAATTAAGGAACAATTACTCTAAACCTTACTTTGTTTTGCTATAGTGAAACGCCGCCTTCACAAAATCTCTGAACAACGGATGCGGATTTAATGCGCGAGATTTCAATTCTGGATGGAATTGTCCTCCCACAAACCACGGATGATCTTTTAACTCTGCAATTTCTACGAGATTATTATCGGGAGAAGTACCGCTAAATACCATCCCATGTTCAGAAAGAATCTTACGAAATTTATTATTTACTTCATACCGATGACGATGACGTTCGTAGATTAGTTCTTTTTTATAGGCAGCATATGCTTTCGTTCCTTTTTGTAACGTACATGGATATGCACCTAATCTCATGGTGCCCCCCATATTTTTAATCGTCCGCTGATCTGCCATCATATCAATAACATTATATTTTGATTTTTTGAATTCGGTGCTGTTTGCCCCATGCATTCCGCAAACATTACGTGCAAATTCTATGATGGCACATTGCATTCCTAAACAAATTCCAAAAAAGGGAATTTTGTTCTCGCGCACATATTGAATGGCTTTTATCTTTCCTTCAATTCCGCGAATTCCAAATCCCGGTGCAACCAATAAACCATGAACATCTGAAAGAATTTCTTTGACATTATGTCCCGCTAATTCTTCGGCCCTAATCCATTTAAGATCAACGGCAACATCATTTTCAGCGCCAGCATGTATAAATGATTCACAGATACTTTTGTAAGCATCTTTCAATTCCGTGTATTTACCGACAAATCCAATCGTTACTCTATCGCTTGGATCCTTCACGCGATGCACAAAACGAGTCCATTTTCGAAGATCGGGCTTATTTGCTTTGATGTTTAGTTTTTCAAGAACAATTTTATCGAGTCCTTCTTTCTCAAAATACAACGGAATCTCATAAATTGTTTCTACGTCTCGTCCTTCAATCACTGCATCAGTTTCAACGTTACAGAAAAGGCCTATTTTTTCCCGAACTTCTCGTGACAATCTCTTTTCGGTTCGACAAATCAAAATATCCGGCTGCATTCCTATTTCCAGCAACGTTTTTACACTGTGCTGCGTTGGTTTTGTTTTGATTTCGCCTGCTGATTTGATATAAGGAATTAATGTCACGTGGATACTCAGAGCATTTCGTTTGCCAATAGCGAGCGTAAATTGACGAATGGCTTCAAGAAAGGGAAGTGATTCAATATCACCCACCGTACCGCCGACTTCCGTGATAATGACATCATATTTTCCTGTTGCACCAAGCTGCCCCATCCTTTTTTTGATCTCATCAGTGATGTGCGGAATGACCTGAACCGTAGCACCAAGATAATCTCCGCGTCGTTCTTTATTGATAACTTCATAATAAATTTGCCCAGTGGTTGCATTGTTCATCTTCGATGTGTTTACCTCAAGAAAACGTTCGTAATGCCCTAGATCGAGATCAGTTTCTGCACCGTCATCAGTTACATACACTTCACCGTGCTGATACGGAGACATCGTTCCGGGATCAACATTGAGGTAAGGATCCATTTTTTGGATGGTAACTCGCAGTCCGCGGGATTTTAAAAGAAGACCAAGCGAAGCGGCAGCGATTCCTTTGCCAAGAGAAGAAACAACTCCGCCAGTGATAAAGATATATTTTACGTGTGGATGTGCCATAGGAGCAGATGATTAGATGAAAAATTGAAAGATGTCTGATTTAAAAATATCGTTCTTCCTTATATGTAATGTTCATGGATGTTGTATGGAAAATGATATTGTATTGCTATGATATTTTTTTGTCGATCAACTCGTCCCAAATTTTTACTTTGCTTGTATCCTTTGTAAATACCATTCCAACAACAAATGTCATTAATGCAATGGTGATGGGATATATCAATCCTGAATAGATATTGCCGGTGTATGCAACAAATGCAACTCCAATCAAGGGAACAAGTCCGCCGAACACCCCATTACCGATATGGTAAGGAAGGGACATTGATGTATAGCGAATCTTTGTTGGAAATAATTCAACAAGATACGCAGCGATGGGACCGTAAACCATTGTCACAAAAATTACTTGAATGAATACCAATAGGCTTAGCATAACAGCATTTGGATTGTTTGGGTCTACTGCGAAATAACCCATACCCATATAGATTGGATAATAACTAAGTGCTGCTATTAAGCAACCACTCATGATAATTTTTTTTCGTCCATACGTATCAGACATTGCGCCGAATACAATAAAAAATGGTGTTGCCAGTAGCAATGCAACAGCAACAATAAAATTAGCAGTCATAAAATGGATCTTTAAAACCGTCTGTAAATAATAGAGAGCATAAAATTGCCCAGTGTACCACACAACGCCTTGGCCTGCGGTAGCTCCAAATAATGCTTTTGCCATAATTATCCAGTTTTCTTTATTGGCAAAGGCATCTTTCAATGGCTGAGTTGATGTTTTTCCTGCTGCTTTCATCCTTGAAAAGAGTGGAGACTCCTGCAATCTCATTCTGATGATATATGAAAAAATAACTAACACAATTGAAAGAATAAAAGGTATTCTCCAACCCCATGCTTTGAATGCTTCTTCACCGAGTGTTGAACGGACAGAGAGAATAACACCGAGAGAAACAAAAAGTCCAAGTGTTGCCGTTGTTTGGATAAAACTCGTATAAAATCCCCGTTTTTCGTCAGGACAATGTTCGGCGATATAGGTTGCCGCACCTCCATACTCTCCGCCAAGCGCCAGACCTTGTGTTAGGCGAAGTATAACAAGGGCCGCGGGAGCAAAAATTCCGATAGATTCGTATGTAGGAAGAAGACCAATCGCTGTTGTCGCACCACCCATAATCAACAGCGTAACGAGAAATGCATATTTCCTTCCAACAACATCACCGATCCTCCCAAAAAAAACAGCCCCGAACGGTCGAACAGCAAATCCAGTTGCAAAAATAGCAAGTGTTGAAAGTAAACCCGCCGTTGGATTTTCTTTTGGAAAAAATAATCCTGACATGATTGGTGCTAGACTTCCGAAGATGTAGAAGTCGTACCACTCAATCATTGTTCCGGCAGATGATGCGCCGATAACGTTCCAGATTTTATATTCCTTAAGGAAGTCTGTATTTGACATACTGTTGTTAGTATAACAGAAATTTCAGTCTTTCATTTTTTACATTGTAATGGACAAAGAAACACATTTTATTTTTTTGTTAAATATTCAATTACTTTTTGCAAATCTTCCTGTGTATCGACGGGAAGTGATTCGTAATCCGTTATGGCGCATTTTATTTTGTAACCGTTCTCAAGAATCCGCAGTTGCTCCAGTTTTTCAGCAGATTCAAGTGCGGATTGTTTGAATGTAGTATACTGTTGCAAAAAATCTGCCCGATATACATAAATGCCAAAATGTTTATAGAATATTGTACCGTCGAACCACTCTTCATCTTTTTTTGCATCGCGAATGCACGGAATCGGAGAGCGGCTAAAATACAACGCATAATTATTTTTATCTAACACAACTTTTACAATATTGGCATTAAAAACATCCTGATGCGATGTAGTTCGTTTTACTGCTGTTCCAACAACTGCGTTTTTGTCGTCCAATAACAGCTGTATCGTTTGATCAATCATTTTCGGATCGATCAATGGTTCGTCACCTTGTATGTTGACGACAATATCGGCACGCATGTTTTTTGTAACAAAAGCTATTCGATCGCTGCCGCTTTGAATATCAATTGGTGTCATCTGCACGCTACCTCCGAACGATAATACTTCCTCTTCGATTCGAGCATCATCCGTTGCGACAACGATATTGGTCAATAAACGGGATTGCTTTGCCTGTTCGTATACACGCTGGATCATCGATTTTCCGCAAATTTCCATTAACGGTTTCGCAGGAAGCCGGGTGGATGCATATCGCGAGGGTATTATGCCGATAATATTCATTTGTTCAAAAATCTTCTCATCCATGAGGATAGAGAAAATCTTATCATCCTATTACTTTCGGAACCTTGAAATGTTTATCCGTTGATGCGGGAGCATTTCTTAATGCATCTTCAGTAAGTGTTGAAGGTTTCACAACATCATCTCGAAAGACATTCTGCAATTCAATCACCTGTTCAAGCGGTTTCACGTGTGTTGTGTCGACAGAATTCAACTGCTCCATATATTTCAAAATATCGTTGAATTGATGCATGAATTTTTCCATTTCAACATCGGAAAACTCCAATTTTGAAAGTTTAGCGATATGTTCAACCTCTTTTAAAGTGACAGACATAATGATTACTCTTCCTTGTAATTTCTGGTGATAATGTCTTTAACGGTATTCATCAATCGGACTTCATCTTCTCGCGCAGTGATATTTTTTGTTTCAATTGGTGTATCAATGATTACTTCAATATGTGATGGCCGAATGTCAAACGATCCTTTGGGGAGAATCTTAAAACTGCCATTAATTGTTACTGGAATAAGAGGTACACCTGATTTTGCCGCCAATGAAAATGCGCCACGTTTAAACGGAAGTAATTTTCCATCTCGCGTTCGAGTTCCTTCCGCAAACAAAAGCACCTGACCGCCAGAGCGAATATCATTTGCCGCGCGGTCAAGACTTTTCATCGCTTCGGTTCCTTTACTTCTATCTACCATAATGTGATATCCCCATCGTAATGCCCAACCCCAGATAGGAACATAGGATAATTCCTTTTTGAACATAATTCTGATGTGGGGAAATGTATTCATCATCACCGGTATATCAAACATGCTTGCATGATTACTTACCAAAATGTAATTCCCATAGGGGTCAATTTTTTCAAGTCCTTTTACTGTTACTGCGATCCTGCAAAAAATAAGTGAAAGATTTGTCCATGTTCTTCCGCACCAAAAAAACATTTTGCCGGAACGATCTAACGGAATTGAAATAATAGCGACAATTGAAAAGGGAATACAAGTCGCAATAATTAATAGTAGTCGCACTATCGTAATCAACCATCTCATCTTGGATTCTCCACAGCACGTATTCTTTTTTCGATGGAGGGATGACTGTAGAACAAAAATTCTATCAAAGGGTGCGGTGTTCTATCTGCAAGGTTCATTTCAGCAAGTTTATTCATTGTTGATATGAATGCCGATATATTTTTTGTTCGATCAACGGCATATCGATCTGCTTCATACTCATGTTTACGGGAGAGAATGTTTCCAAGAGGAGATGTGACAAGCGAATATATTCCAAGCCATAACGTAAGCAACGGAAGCGCTGCAAGTTGTGTGATCGATGAAAAACCAAACCAGGAAAGCGAGATGGAATATGCAACCGATGTCAGATACAAACCTAAAAAAATGCTGAGAGTCCCAACAGTAATTCCCTTCCAGATATGTCCATAGGAATAATGTCCGAGTTCGTGTGCAAAAACGGATTCAATCTCTTCTTCTGAAAAATTGTTCATTAATGTATCACCAAGCAGTATTCTTTTTGATTTTCCTATTCCAGTAAATGCTGCATTTGCTTTTTTCGTTGTCTTGCTCAAATTAAACGAATAAATCCCCTCAACAATCATTTTTGTCGATGCGGTTAACGCCTCTATTTTTTCTTTGAGCGGAGTATCATCCAGAGGAGTCAATTTATAAAAGAGGGGGAGTATAACGATCGGTGCAATACGTGAAAGGCCGATTGAAATAATAAATAATGTTCCGGCAACCGGGAGCCACCAAAGTGTATTAAATGTTAAAAGAAAAAAATAGACAAGCAGTGCCAATGGAGTGAGAATAGGAATTGAAACCAATACACCTTTTGCCGATTCCCAGATCCATTGTCCGAAATTTTGATTTGAGAGATTGTATTGATGTTCAAGAATGAAACCAGAATATATGCTAAATGGTAAAGAGACTACACCGGAGATTATCGCAAATGCAGCTGAAAAAATTAATAAAGATATATATGGGTTTGTTGAGTAGGAAAGGGCAAACTGCTCAATTGAAACGGTATATTCTTTAAGCAGAAGAAACACGGTTAGTGCAAAGGAGACAATCCCGCTGACAAGAGACACGATGAGCTTTGTCCTGTTATAGCGTTTTACAGTGTGTCCGGTTTTTGTCATACACAAAAAAGAAGCGATATTCCGATAAACATCGGAATCGCAAAACTAGTTTTTGAAACATGAGTAAACCGACAGTGAAGGATGCGGATTGGTGACCTGTGGTTTAATAAAAATACAAAAGGGAGAAGGAAAAAACAAATGTTGTTTTTTCCTTCTCCCGGATAAAACGATTGATAATTTTTGCAATAGTGGAGCCAACCACTTAACCAAGTCTCCCTCCTAAAACAAAGCGTGTTATAGTTTTTATATCTCACACTCAAGCAAAGAAGAAGAGTTTCCTGTTATCCATCTCGCAGGCAAATTGCAGACTATTGAGTTTTCTTCACGTCTTTATCGTCTTCTGTCTTTCTACCAAATTTTGTGCGCAGATCTTCAAGAGAATATGATCGTTCCTTGAACGGTTCGGCTTCCGTCTTTTTCTTAGCAGGCGAGGCTATGCTTTGCTGCGATCTCATGGAAAGAGCGATACGTTTTAATTGCTCATTCACTTCCATTACACGCACTTTTACAATTTGTCCTACCTTCACAACTGTCTTTGCATCTTCAACATATCGATCGGCAAGTTGAGAAATATGAACAAGGCCATCCTGATGGACACCGATATCTACAAACGCCCCAAAATTTGCAACATTGGTAACAATTCCTTCCAACTCCATTCCAGTTTTCAAATCGGATATTTCCTTAATTCCATCCTTAAATGTTGCATACTTGAATTCTGCTCTGGGATCGCGTCCCGGTTTTTTCAATTCAGAAATAATGTCACGCAATGTCGGTTCACCAACCGTTTTTGTTACATATTTTTTGATATCGAGTTTATCAAGCGTTGATGGATTTTTCATTACTTCATCAAACGTCAATGTAACATCCGCGAGAATCTTTTCTACAATGGTGTAACTTTCCGGATGTACTCCGGAACTATCTAAGGGATTTTTCGCATTACGGATGCGCAGGAATCCCGCCGACTGTTCAAATGCCTTTGGGCCAAACTTCGGGACTTTTTGTAATTCTTTTCTGCTTTTGAATGCGCCATTCTCATTACGATATTCAACAATGCTTTTAGCTAAAGGAATATTAATACCGGCCACATAACTCAACAACTCTTTCGATGCCATATTCAGATCAACACCGACAAAATTCACGCAGCTTTGAACAGTTTCTTCCAATTTTTTTTTCAATAATTTCTGATCCACATCGTGCTGATATTGACCGACACCAATTGATTTTGGATCGATCTTGACTAATTCTGCCAACGGATCCTGCAATCGGCGGCCGATAGAAATGGCGCCACGAACAGTAACATCAAGATCGGGAAATTCATCGATAGCTACTTCACTTGCAGAATAGATTGATGCGCCGGATTCATTGACAACTACTTTTATCGGTTTCTTTTTAATACCTTTTAACGCTTCAGCAATGAACTCATCTGTTTCGCGGCTTGCCGTTCCGTTGCCAATGGCAATCAGTTCGATGGAATATTTTTCAATCATCTTTTGAACGATTTTTTTTGCTTTTTCCCGTTCCGTTTCACCGGATGTATGGGGGAATACCGCAATGTATTCGGAGAATTTTCCTGTTTTATCCATCACAGCAATCTTACAACCAGTTCGAAATCCCGGGTCAACGCCGAGTGTCGGTTTCATTCCGGCGGGAGAAGCAAGTAGAAGCTCGCGGATGTTTGCTTCGAATGTTTTGATCGATTCAAGGTCGGCAAGTTCTTTCTTCGAAAGCCGTACTTCGCTGATAATGGTGGTGCGCATCAGGCGTTCAAAGGCATCGTTTAACATTGCTCGATAAAATGTCCGCACAGATTCGATTTGCGATCTGTTTTCTTTGGACTCTAAATATCCCTGAACAAATTCTTCGCTGAATTGAATTGAGAATGAAATAACATCTTCCGCTTCACCTCGGCGCATTGCGAGCATATTGTGGGATTGAATATCCTTAACACGGAATTTATAATCCCGGTACATTTCATATTTTGTTGATCCCACCGGAAATTTTTTCTCGTTGATGGTAGAGACAAAAACCCCCTCCGTTAAAAGATGTTCGCGAATATGCTGACGATACTCCGCTATTTCAGACACTTCTTCCGCAAGAATGTCCGATGCTCCGGAAAGTGCTTCTTGAATCGATTTTACGTCCATTTTTTTTGATAAATATTTTTCTGCTTCCTTTTCCAAATTCACTCGTTTTGTTTCGGCACTGTTTTTGGATTTGATCCATTCCGCAAACGGTTCTAGTCCTTTTTCTTTGGCAATTATCGCTCTGGTTCTTTTCTTGGGTTTGAAGGGAAGATACAAATCTTCGAGTTCCGTCTTAGAAAGACACTCTTGAATTGTTTTCTTTAATTTTGGCGTAAGCTTTTTCTGCTCATCGATGGATTTTAGAATCGTTTCTTTTCGTTCTTCCAGTTCCAAAAGATAGTCGAATCGGTCGAAAAGATTGCGGAGCTGGGTTTCGTCCATCTCTCCCGTCCGTTCTTTTCGATAACGGGCGATGAAAGGAATAGTCCCGCCGTCCGCACGGAGTTCCAAAGCGCTTGCTACTTGTTGAGGTTTTAATGTGAGTTCTTGCGAAAGCAGTTTCGGTATATCAAGCATAAGACAGAAATTTGATTATGATGAAAGAAGATTAATGATTTTTTTTATAACCAAGGTACAAATAAAACACCGCAGAAAATAACCCGTCATTTCTGCGGCGCTGAATGAAAGATATAAGAGAATTGGTGAAGAACAAAAAGAAAAATCATTGTTTGATATGCCTCCGAAAATTTCATTCATTGACACTCCACTCAATTTTTGCTACACTTAACCATTCCCTCATTAACGGTATAAAAAAATTATGGCTCAAGTATCAAAAGAACGCCACATCGGCAGAGTAAAAAGTATGACCAGTTCCGCTTTCGTCGTTTCGCTGGATGACGATTTATTTACAATGGAGCGGACCGTCAATGGAAAAGTGTATCGCGTTGGACAAATCGGATCGTTTATTGTTATGCCTGTCGGCGATGTGGAAGTGGTCGGGGTGATTAACCGCGTATATCAAGCAACAGAATTAAACCGAGAAATGGAAGCACAAGTGATCGGTTCAGTAAACAACGGTAAATTCCAAAAAGGAATTGCATCATTCCCCACGCTCAGCTGCGATGTGTATATGACAGATGAAGAAGGTGTCGCGACAATTTTTGCATCGTTTGCGCAATACGGATTTGCGATCGGAGATATTTCCGGATTTCCGGGCGAGCGGCAGTACATTGACCCGAACAGATTCTTCGGAAAGCACATTGCCGTCCTTGGCTCGTCGGGTTCCGGAAAGTCCACCACGGTTGCTTCGATTCTTCAAAAAGTTCAGATGTTTGAGAACACACATGTGATCATTTTGGACATTCATAACGAATACTCTGCTGCATTTCGTGATTATGGGAATCTGATTAACATTACAGAATTAGAAATGCCGTACTGGTTCATGAACTTTGAAGAAATGCGCGAAATGTTTGTGGATGAAAATGAACCTTCCTCGCAAAGTCAGATTATGATGTTGAAAGATCTTGTCTTGAATGCAAAGAAGGCGCGAAATCCGGAACTGCAAGCGATCATTACGGTCGATTCTCCCGTATTTTATGATCTGAATGAAGTTCGCGCGAAGTTTCAGTTTTTTGATACTGAACGGGTAACGACTAGCACCGGAGTACGTGAAGGACCATTCTTTGGTCAGTTCACCCGTTTTTTGGTGCGTTTAGACAGCAAAATGACTGACCTGCGGTACGGATTTATGTTCAAACCGAAAAAGTTCAAAGATTCGAATGCGCTAAAAGATATTTTGAACAAACTGCTCGGAATCGAAAATAAAAAACAGATCACTGTTATCGATTTAAGCGGTGTGCCGTTCGATATTGTCAATACCATTGTTGCGCTTCTTGCGCGGACGGTGTTCGATTTCAATTTCTGGAATAAAAACAAAGCTGATTTTCCAATTCTGATGCTGTTCGAAGAGGCGCATAACTATCTTCCTCAAATTCCAACACCATACAATCGAGCTGCTCGAAAAATTGTGGAACGTATAGCAAAAGAAGGTAGAAAGTACGGCGTTGGATGTATGATTGTCAGTCAGCGTCCGTCGGAACTTTCAGAAACAATACTTTCGCAATGTAATAATTTTGTTATTCTCCGTTTAACAAATCCGACCGATCAAGCATTTGTAAAAAAACTTGTGCCAGATTCATTCGCGGGAATGTTCGATATGCTTCCTTCGATGCGTCAAGGTGAAGCATTGTTTGTTGGTGATGCCACCGCATTGCCGTCGCGAGTTCAGCTGGATTATCCGCAACCACCGCCGAACAGTTCGGATATTCTATTCTATGATAAGTGGGTAGCTACGGAAAGTCCGACCGACGTGAGTGATGTTGTTGACCGTTGGTGGAAACAAGAACGGGACGTACATTAATAGATTGTGGCAGGCTTGTATTATGCGGCCTGCCTTAAGATATCTTCAATGAAAAATCGCCTCGAAGTAAAAATACTATTGCTCATCATCCTCGTGCTGGTTGCAGGCTTTGGCACGTATGTTATCATTTCCATCAACCGTGAATCAAAAGTGTTGCTTGAACAGCAGCGTGAAAAAGCGCGATTGTTCAGTGAAACGGTGATGGTGGGGATCCGCAATGTGATGCTTTCCGGTAAGGCGCCATATGCTACTGAATTGGTCGGAGACGCTCGAGAGAATTTATTGTTCGGAACTTTGCGAGTATACAACAACCAATCGAAAGAAGTATTCCCGGATGAAGGACGAGGGATTATTTCTGGAGCAGGTGATGAACAGGTGCGCAAAGCAATCGAAACGGAAATGGAAGTAATGTTTGCAAAACACGACACGCTCGGCGAGCAGTTTATCCGTATTGAACCATTGCTGAACGAACGTGAATGCCAACAATGTCACAGCGGCAATCACACCGTAAGAGGGGTAACACGCCTAACGCTCAATCCCAATTTAATGGTCGCCCATGCAAAGGATATGGCGTCTAACAACTTTACAAACACACAACAAGAAGTCACAGAAATCATCAGTAATACTCTCGCTGCCAGCTTTAAAAACATAATGCTCGCAGGTCAGGGCGAACTGATGGATACTCTTGTTCGACGCACAGCGCGGCTTCCGTTCATCGAAAAAATTAAAATTTATGATCGGTTTGGCGCCGTGCATTTTGGCGAAGAAGAAAATTTGGCCTCTGAAGATTCCATTCTGCGGGCAATAGAAAATGAATTGCCCATCATGTTTTCTGAAAAAAATAAAACAGTGATGACACGGATGATTCCATTCCGAAATGAGGATCGATGTCAGGTGTGCCATGGTTCAAAAAGTCAGTGGCGCGGCGTGATGGAAGTTTCGTTAAGAGTTGGACAACTTAAAATGAAGTCGCTTGAGCTTGAGCAGCAATTGACTCAAATGCTTCAGGCAACAGTCGGCGTCGGTTTTCGCAGCATTATGCTCGTGGGAAAAGGGAGTTACGCACGCTCCTTTATTAATGAAGTACGAAAGATCGATGCTGTTAAGGATCTTCGCGTTTTCGATAAAAACTCGAATGAACGGTTCGTGAACAGTCAAAAAAAGGATTACGGTCTGGATTTTGTGCGCAGTGCGTTGATGAAAGATACCCTCATCGAAGCAATGCAAATGATTGATGGAGAGGAATTTCTTGTCCGTTATTCCACTCTTCGAAATGAAAAACGGTGTCAGGTTTGCCATGGGGATGACCACACGATTCGGGGTGTTGTTGGTGTGACAACATCAATGGCGGCGGTGAATGCAACAATTGCGGATAATCAACTCTACTCATTAATCGCCGGCGGAACGACAATCTTTTTAGTATGGCTCGTACTTCGCATCTTTATGAAAGCAGTTGTGGTGAGACCAATTGGTTCATTGGGAAATGTTGTTCGAGAAGTGGGTAATGGAAATTTTTCTGTTTCTTCGAACTTGAAATCGAATGACGAAATAGGCCAGCTTGGCAAGCGGATCAATGAAATGATTATAGGTTTGCGTGAACGATTTCATTTGGAAAAATTTGTTTCTAAGCAAACCGTCGATTATGTTCAGCGTGCATCAGAGATGGGGGTGAAACTCGGTGGTGAGCGAAAAGTTGCTACGGTATTCTTTTCCGATGTGCGCGGGTTTACAGCATTTTCTGAAAAAGTTGAACCGGAAAGGGTTGTTGCCATGCTGAATTCAATCTTAAGCAGACAAGCAGCCATTGTTAAAAAATTTGGCGGTGATATTGACAAATATGTTGGGGACGAACTTGTAGCAGTGTTTCAAGGCAATCTGATGGTGAAGAACGCTGTGCAATGCTCTATCGAGATTCAGGAAATGATGAAATCGATCCCGGAATTAATTGGCGATGATATTGCCATCGGCATTGGGATTAACACCGGTGAAATGGTGATGGGGGCAATGGGAAGCGAAGACCGTATGGATTTTACCGTTATCGGCGATGCCGTGAATCTTGGTGCACGATTATGCAGTGCTGCTGGTAGAGGAGAAATTATTGTTTCCGAGTACTCCGCAAAATATATTCAAGATGAACCATTCATTGAATTACATAAACGCGAACCGATCAAAGTGAAGGGGAAAGAGGCATTCATTCAAATTTTTGAAGCAATGGCGCGAAAGTAATGGATGATTCGGTATCGTAACATTATTCCCCTTCTTTTTATTTCTATCCTAGTTGCACAATCGCCTAAGTATGAACTCCGAGCTGTTTGGATATCGTCTGCAAGCGGAGACTGGCCTAAATCGACGGATGTGGCTGAACAACAGCGCTCGTTGATCGAAATTTTCGATGTTCTTAAAAACAATAATTTCAATACGGTATTCTTTCAAGTCCGACCGCGCGGTAATGTGTTATACCGCTCTGTTCTTGAACCCTGGGTATCACAACTGACCGGTGTACTCGGCAAAGATCCGGGATATGATCCGCTCGCCTTTGCCATTGAGGAAGCGCACAAACGTGGTTTGGAACTGCATGCTTGGTTTAATGTTGCAAAGGTGTGGGGAAGCGATAAGCTTCCACAGCATCAACAGCACATCACGCGATCACATCATGCCTGGGTAAAATTGTTTGAGAATGAGTGGTGGGTTGATATGGGAATTCCGGAGGCCCGTGATTATACCGAAAATCTTGTGAAAGAATTGGTGTCGACATATGATATCGATGGCCTTCATTTTGATTATATCCGATATCCGTCGGATAAGTTTGAAGACTGGGATTCGTTTACACAATGGAGCGATGGCGTTGAGCGTGCGGAGTGGAGAAGAAATAATATTACTACGTTCGTTAAGGACTGTTACACGTTTATTCAAAAAGAAAAACCATGGATTAAAGTTGGATCAGCCCCATTGGGAATTTATCAATCGATCAATGGCGCTCAATCTTCGTTCAATGGTTATTCGGGGGTCTTTCAGGATGCGCGACGGTGGCTGCGGGAAGGAATTCATGATTACGTAGCACCACAACTCTATTGGTCCATCGGCGAGCAAAAAAATCCAAACGATCCGGATTTTTTTGTCTTGAGTAATAATTGGATGCAGGAACATTCTCAACGTCATGTCTATATTGGTATCGGCGCATATCGTGAAAATATTCAACATGAAATTCGAGAACAGATACTCATGACCCGGGCTGAAGGGGCACATGGCCAAGCTTTTTTTCGATACGAAAATGTTCAAACCATTCTCCCAAAAATGGGGAATGTTTATAGATTCCAAGCACTTGTGCCTTCAATGATCTGGAAAGATTCAATTCCACCTCTTAATCCAAAAAACATCGCCGTGTCACTGTCTCAAGGTGTTGCTTCAATTCGATGGAACGAACCCGATGAAGCGAGTGATAAAGAGAAACCATGCCGATATGTTCTCTATCGATCGTCAGAGAAGAGTATTGATACACGACGAGCAGAAAACATCCTTGCCGTTCTTCCCGCATCGCAATTATTGTATCGTGATGAGACATCGAACGCAAAAGAATATTTTTACACTGTTACAGCTGTTGATCGGGCAGGAAATGAAAGTGGTGCATTGGGAAAGACAGTTTCGGAAATACAATCGTTATTTTCTCGGTATGGTAAACCCGAAACAGAATTAACGTTATCGCAAAATATTCCGAATCCCGTGAACGGAAGAACATACGTTACTATCAAACTTCCACAAAAAATGTTGGTGACACTTTCCTTAAAATATGCGTCTGCTTTACGGGAAACAATTATAGTGAGACAATTGAAAGAAGTCGGAACGCATATTGTTGCGATCGACACAAAAAATATTCCTTCCGGAACAATAGAGTATCGATTGAGAGCTGGAGAAATAGATATCGTTAAGACAATGGAAAAAAAATAAAGCGGACCGCTGTATCAAACAGCAGTCCGCTTTATCGAAAATTACTCCAAAGCCAACGTTGTATTCAGCACGGATCGGTAAAACTCCACCACAATTTCACTTTCTTCTTTTTCTAAAGCTTCTTCTACAGCCGTTCTGCCAATAGTACCGCCGATATTCACCAGTGCAAGTGCTGCAGACATTTTGACATTTTCCGCATTATCCGTTAGGAGTAATTTCTTTAGTTCTTCTACAGCTCCTGTCAGTTTGTACTTTCGAATGTAACTGACAGCACTTATTTTTACTCCATTATTGTCCGATTTGAGATTAGCTTTGTAATTTTGTTCAGCTTTTGTCCAATCAACTGAGTCGTTTGAGGGGTGTTTCGGTGTGGATGCAAACAGGAAAGAAACACCGAGGAATACAACAAACAGCACATATAGCTTTTTCATAACGCCTCCTATGGATATTGTATGGTAAGTATTTTCTCGGTGGGTGCATATACAAACGGATTCAACGAGAAAAAGTTTCTGTGAAATGAATAAATAATGTTCAACGGTTGAATTACGGTGTTAACATACCATTTCAACGTGACGGGATGAGAAATAAATAGTGAAGAAGGTGTAACGTTTGTGTTAGGCGTCTACAATTGTAATACTAAAGCAGTATCTGCTGAAGAGATATTTCTTTCCATTGGCCCGGAGATAAATCTCCAATGTCGATATTTCCTATCTTAATACGCACAAGTCGTAACGTCGGATGTCCGACGGCAGCGGTCATTTTGCGCACTTGTCGATTTCGTCCCTCACGCAAGACTAACGTGATCCACGCTGTGGGAACATTTTTGCGGAATCGAATTGGTGTTGAACGTTGAGGAAAAAGAGGATCGTGTGAAAGTAATTCGATCTCTGCCGGTTTAGTTTTTATTCCTTCAATAATTATTCCTTTACGGAGTTTTTCCAATGCGGCATTGTCGGGAACGCGTTCAACTTGAGCACAATATGTTTTGGGATATCCAACGGTTGGATCGGTGAGTTTATTTTTAATTACATTGTCGTTGGTGAGTAATAGTAATCCTTCACTGTCGTAATCTAATCGTCCGACGGGGTAAATATCTTTTGGAAGAGTGAGGAAATCTTTAAGCGTTTGTTTTCTAGGTTCAGGAGAGAACTGTGAAAGCACTGCATACGGTTTATAAAAAAGAAAATATCTCATTCAAAAATTTTATTTCAAAATTATCAAGCGCGCATGATTTTGCTTTAACAATATTGTAATTATGTAATCTTGATAATCATGTAATTTGTTTTAGAAACCCATTGCTTTGTTCATAAAATCAACCAAGGGCATAAGTTCTTTACAATGTTTTGCTATGAGTTTCACAAAATCTTTTTTATGACAGATCTCTTCCTTCATCTCCAAACCAGTGAAGAATTGTTTCATTTTCAGCCATTCGATCATCGGATGGTTTGGATCGTACCCTTTGGGTGGGCGGGAAAGCTTTTGGCCGGTGATTGCCGGGAACATTTTTTTGAATGAGGGTTTGTTGATGATGGCCAGAAATTCTTTTGAATGCTCAGCAAGATACTTACGGATTTTTTTTAACTGATCATTGTCCGGCAGATAAATCCCACCGCCAATGAACACTTCTCCCGGGGCAATGTGAAGATAATAGCCCGATCCCTCAAATCCTTTTGGTTTTCCTCGCAGCACAAAGTGAGCTGCCATGTGTGTTTTATAAGGAGTTTTATCTTTGCTGAATCGTGTGTCGCGGTAGATCCTGAACATCGATCGCTTTGGATGAACGTCAAATTGAGATGCAAAATCGGCAAAGAGGGGCTGCAGTGATGCAATAAAACTTTGCATTGGAAATTTGATCTGCTCTTCGTAATCATTTTTGTGAGCGTTAAACCAATCTCGATTATTATTCTTTTTCAGCTTTTTTAGAAATGCGATACTCTCTTTAGGAAAACCCTCGAATGGCGGAAATTGCTGTTCATCGAACTCTCTGAGCATTGCTGATCCTTTCTGTTCAACGGGTCGGTATTGAGACGGTTACGGTTGTTCCTTTAAGTAATTCGCTTTCGATCGAAATAGTTCCGCCGTGCATTTGAACGCATTGCTGTGCGATGGTCAATCCGAGGCCGGTTCCATAAATATTGCTGACATTCGACGCTCGGAAAAACGAGGAGAATAAATGTTTTTGTTCCGATGCTGGAATGCCAATTCCTTGATCCGTGATGGTAATAATGCAGGAAGAATTGTTTAACTCGATATGTGCCCGTACTTCTGTATTATCACGGGAATATTTAAATGCGTTGGAGAGCAATTGAGAAACGATCGTCTGTAATAATTTTGCATCAAGTGCTACGGATGAAAAATTTCCCTGTTCAGAAAGAATAAAGTGATGTCGGGATTCAAGATCCGTCATCAATTCTTTTGACGTAGACTGAAAAAGTGTTTCAAGATTGACGTTGGTGATATTTAGTGCATATGGTTCTGTTGATGCTTTGGTTGTGAATGTTACATCGCGCACCAAATCGATCATTTGTCGAATCGATTCGTTAATACGAAGGAAGGAATGATATCGTCGTTCATCGCTCCATTTGTCAAGAAATCGCTCAAGCAATTCCGTATTTGTCGCAATAGTAACAAGTGACGTTCGGAGTTGATTGCTCACCATTCCAATAAAGCGTGATTTCAGGTCGACCAACTCCTGCTCCCGTTCCTTGGCCACAGTAAAATTATGTTGCGAATCTTTTTCAGTTGTGCGGTCGAGAATACAGCCGACGTATTTTATCGAGTCACCATTTGGTTGAATATCAACGAAACTGACAGAAGCGGAAATGGTATCGCCGGTTGCTGCAATAATCTTCGTCTCACCTTGAAATTGTTCTGCCCGATTCTCGGTATTCTTCCACTGTTCTTCGTAAAATGCCCGTTCTTCTTCCGGGAAGAGCCGTGCAAAATGTTTTCCTCCAAGTTCATTCATCCCGTAGCCGACAAGTTCTTGTAGCGGTGGATTGCAGTATTCACAGATTCCGTTTTCATTCACGACGAAGATGGGAATAGGAACCAGCCGAAGAATATTGTGGATACTTTGCTGGGTAGAAACAAGGTCATTTGATTTTTGCGTGAGTTCAGTTTGCAATACTGAGATTGCATTTGATTGCTCGGCAATTTTTTGTTCAAGTTCGCCAATATGCGTATAAAGTTTTTGTTTACTTTCTTGAAGAGCATGCTCCGTTGCCTGGCGAATACTGGTCTGTTCCTGAAGCATTTCTGCCGTAATTTCAAGCTCTTGTTTAATCGCAGAATGAATCAATTCGGCTTCAGACAGTTTTCGTTGGTATTCGGTTTCTTTGGTGCGGAATTCTTCGATCAATACACCACCAGATTGATGAAGCGATTCATTTGAATTGCGAGCGGTTGTTAATTCACTCTGAAGTTGTTCAATCTGTTGCTGCAGTCTCTGAAGATTCTCCCGAGATTCTGTTTCGAGCGTCGTCCGCAATGCTTTTTCCTGCTGCAGAGTGCTGTTCACTTGTTGAAGTTCCATAGTCTGTTGGTTTAGCGTTGACTGAAACTGCTGTTCTTTTGCGATCATTTCACTGGTAAGGGTTGAACGCATCTCTTCTTCCTGCTGAATTTGTTCTGCTAGCAAAGCTGCATCGCGTTCTTTTTCCGTAAGAGTTTTTTCAACTTTTGTCTGTTGTTCCAACTGTTGATGGAGTTCCGATGTAAGCGATTGGATCTGCTGCTCTTTTGATGAGAGATCACTTGTTAGCATGGATGCTTTTTTTTCTTCCGATGAAATCTTTGATGTATATTCGGAGAGCTGGCGTTCAATTGTTGCGAGTTCTTGTTCAAGCGAGGTGCGTTGTGTGGATTCATGCTGCAACTGTGCAGAAAGTGATTGGATCTGCTTATCCTTTGCCATAACCTCACCGCCAAGGGAAGTTGTTGTTACTTCTACAGAAGTGATATGGGATTTAATCTCGGAGATCTGATGTTCTTTCTCTTTTAAAGCAGATTCCAAACGCTGTTTTTCTGATGCGAGCTGCAATTCATTGTTTCGCAATGCAAATGTCTTTTCTCGTTCTTCTTCCAATAATCGATTGTATCGGCTTCGTATTGTGTAATACGACAAGGCAGCAATGCCGGATACAATAAAAAATGAATAAATAATTACGTCCATTGATGCGTTCAATTTCCTGATGATGTGTGGTCGTGAACTATACGCCACTCACCGTTGATATTCTTACAAAGCAATGTGAATAATCCCCACGGTGTATCTTTTTCTCTCTTTAATTTCCATGTGCCAAAGACAATAGCTGCATGTTCTGAAATGAGATCAATGGTGATATCAGTAAATTCCAGTGTTCCCATCTTTTCTTTTGTGGGATAACTTTTTTTATACCGGGCAAGCATTGTATTCCAGCCATAGGTTACCGTGCCGCCGGATGCAAAGCGAAGCGAATCAATCTTCGCATATCCCTGCATAAACGATTCGATGCTTCCGCTGTTCCAACCGTGAACCTGATGATGGAGAAGAGCAAGAATTTTTTGCTCTTCACTGTTACTGCGAACGGATTGTGTATACACCGAGCTCTGGAGCATACACGATAAAATAAAGATGAATATTGTTTTCATTACACGCCAAGATAAGGAAAACTTTGTCGAATTGTTCAGTGAAAATGGGAAAATTCTTGAGAAGAAGAAAGATGTCGAAATTTTAACCGCTCAATCAATAAACCGGGAACGAACTTCGGCAGGAGGGAGCAGACATGAATCGTATTTCCCAAATAAGGAATACCGGTATTTTGCAAAAAGATCATACGCATAATCTCTCAATGGAGGTGGGATAATCCACGCAATCCGGAACATATTCCACCCACTTCCGAGATATTCGGCCACGAATAATGCTCCCGTTGACCGAATATGTATCTGTTCATTCAATGAATCTGTCTGGTCAATAAGAATAAGCGAATCGATCTCTTTGAGGATTGGATGACGTTCAAACACTTGTTGTGCAAATGCGCTTTGTATGGCGGCAAAACGCATCGTCTTCTTTTTATCGTGCTTTATAATTAGTTGAATGGTGGAATTACAGAAGCCACAGACGCCGTCATACAGGAGGATATAGTTTTTTCCCATTATTGATGGGGTGGAAGAAAAAGATCTGCAATTTTCTTCGCTTCCGTGATAGGATTACCTTGATTACGATTGGTCAAGATAATGATCATAAGCTTATTGTCGGGAAAGAGAAGAATATGATTTCTAAACCCGCGCGTACTTCCGCCGTGGTGCGGATGACGAACATCGTGATACGTTTCTGTGTGCCAACCCATTCCGTAATCGATTGTTGTTCCGTCATTCAAGGTTGCATCCGTCCAGGCCAATTGCTGCATCTGTTTGGTAATGAGTTTGTAATTCCACAACGAGGAAATCCATTGTGCCATTTCTTCAACGTTAGAATAGATGCCGCCATCACCTAACACCGCGCTTGTGTTACTTTGATCAGTTTCCATCCATTTTCCACTATCCAATGAATGACCATATGCACGATTGGGAACGGTTGAAATTCCATTTTCAAACGCAACAGTTGTTGCCATTCCTTCCTTGTCAAAAATATTTTCTTTTAAAAAATCAGCAAACCGTTTTCCTGAAGTTTTTTCAACAATCAACGCAAGCAGAGCATAACCGGTATTACTGTATTGATATTTTGTACCACAAGGAAAGTAGAGCGAATCCACTTTAAACATCAATTGCAAGCAATCAGCATCGTGTACCTGCACTGTTTGCGAGTCCGGAATAAGGGATTCATAATCGACCAATCCCGATGTGTGATTCAACAGGTGACGTACTGTGATATCTTTGCCGTAGAGTGGAAAGTCTGGAAAGAATTTTAGAATTTTGTCATCAAATAAAAGTTTTCCTTGTTCCTGCAATAACAGAATGCACATTGCCGTGAACTGTTTTGTAATAGAAGCCAATCGAAAGTTCGTTGTTGTTGTGATCGGTGTATGATTGTTGATGGATGCTAATCCATATGCTTTTTGAAAGACCACGGTGTCATGATTCATCACCAGCACCGAAGCGCCGGGCGCAAAGGGAGAATTGAATTCCGACATGATTGCATCGATACTCTTTTCGGTGGTTAAGGAAGCGGTGGAACTACATGATGTGAGTCCTACCAAAAAACCTATCGCGAAGAGAATTACAAACCGTTTCATTATGAATTATCCATTCTATAATTATTCATTGTTCTTAATTCGCCATTGCACGAAGAACAAAACGAGGAATATTGATCGAAAATGTCTCATGGTTGGAACGTTTCATTAAATATGTCCCTTCCATAAAACCTTCCAACGATTCTAGGATGCAAAAACTGTTATAGTTATGTTTTTTTCCGGGAGCGATAATCGGTTGTTTTCCAATAACGCCTTCTCCTTCCACCTCTTCCACTTTTCCTGTGTCGTGAGTAATAAACCAGTGACGGCGCAGCAATTGCACAGTATCGTTGCTTAGATTTTCGATGGTAATAAAATAGGCGAACACAAATTTGCGGGAGAGGATATTCGACTCTCCCTCAAGATAGAGTGGCCGCACAGACACTTTGATATTTTCGGTGATTTCACTGAAGGCTGACATTGGAAAAATGTAAGGATAAAAGAATGAGCCTGCAACAAACTTTAATATCTTAAGGGTCTAATTCCCTCTACGAGGTCGTAGACCTGCCGCTTGAGGCGTTATTCCGGCGAAAGTCTACAAAGTGATGCCTTCGGCACCGGAATCCAGGACCTGGATGCAGCGTACGCTGGTTCCGCTTTTTTGAATCCCGCTATGCGGAATCCGAAAGGCGGGACATGACAAGATACCTCGCGGCTTGCCGCGAGGACATTCATTCACTTTAAGAGCACTAATTTTTTCGTTGTAGAAAAAGTCCCGGAAGATAATGTGTAAAAATATACGCCGCTTGAATAATGTTGTGCGTTCCATTGAACTGAATATGTACCCGCATCAATTGTCTGATGCAAAAGCTCCTCGATCAATTCTCCGTTGATCGAATGTATTTTCAACGAAGTGTATCCCTGTTCTGGAATTGAGAATTGTATGAATGTTGAAGGATTGAATGGGTTGGGGAAGTTTTGTTTTACTAAGTAAGACGTTGGAGAATCATTCAATCTTTGTGCTGAGACAGATGTTACACCACCGTTTGTGGTTTTATAGACTTTTCCTGATGAACCAACCGTATAGCCAATGTTGATGTTTACCATATCAAGCGATTCAAAGCCATATCGATCACTCTTTTGTGCAATCCAATCTGCACCGGCATTTGTTGAATAGATAATACTGTCATTCCATCCCGCACACCAAACATTGGTCGAGGTAAGAGACTCTGCTTCACGTAAGCTTCCGCCCCCTTTTTTTATTTTTGTCCAACTTGATCCACCATTGGTTGTTCGAGCAATAACCATATCTCCTGCGATTCCACCAAATACCCACCCAGTATCTTTGTTAAAGAATTCAATATCCCGGAAACTTTCAGATCCAAGAGAGTCAGGCGTAGACCAATCAACTCCGCCATTGGTAGTTTTAAAAACAAATCCGTCATATGAAACTGTCCATCCAATATTTTCATCGACAAAAGCAATTCCCGTCAACTCAAATTTGGGTTTTGGAAAATTTTGCGATACAGTTGTCCATGTGGCACCAGCATCGGTGGTCTTTTTCACGATTGGTTTATTTCCTGCGGTTCCGCTCCCTCCGCAAGCATATCCGACCGCAGTCGATCCAAAATCAATATCGGCATAATAATTTTTTTCAGCATTTGCGGTCGTCCATGTTGTACCCCCGTTAGTTGTGCGTCGAATTCCTCTGCTTAATTCTCCCACACCGGTCCAATTAGCAAACATGCCAATTTGATCATTCAAAACATACATCGCATCACATCCTCCAATTGATGTATCTTGTTTCACCCAACCGTCACCACCATTGGTTGTCTTATAGATATAATTGTATGCAGCTATCCATCCGGTTTGTTCGTTTGCAAAACGTACTTTCCATAACGTTTCAGTTGTTGGAAAAGTTTGTTGAATCCACTGAGAAGGTAAAAAAGAGGGTATCATGAGGGACAAAAATGTAAATGAAATGAAGTTTTTCATACATTCTCCATACAAGAATGGTTTGTGCACCTAATGTATTGCAAGACTATCTTTTTATGCTGAACAATCCGTATGTCCACGTTCCAATAATAATCACCAGTCCAATCCCAACCGCAGGTAATGATTGACCCCATGATCCTCCGGCCATGACAACAAATCCTCCAAAACGTATCAGATCGATTGTTTTAGTATATGTCCGTTTGTAGTATCTGCCGAAAGGAGAATTCTTTGTTCTTTCCAGATCGACAAAACGGACTATGATTAAAGAAACGATCAATGAAGGGATAAAGGCGATAACCATCGCCGAAACAAGCTCCTGCTGCCACAACAAAAAGCAGGCATAGAGACCGGTTGCCCAATCTGTTAATAAACGCACGGGATGGATCTGTTGATAGAGATTTTTTTCAGGTATGTTCATAGTTTTATTGGGAAATTAAATATTCACCCACGTCACGAGTTCCGTTTCGCAATTGTTTCTGTTCAATATTATGTTGAAATGTCTTGTATGTTCCATCATCGGAAATCAGATCGCGAAGAATCGAAGGAAGTTTTGAAATATCTCTTTCAAAAATCCCTAATCGATTATCGCGGACATATTCCATATTCCCAAGTTCTTGTTCCCAAAGATAATCGATGATAATCGGAATTTTTTTCATCATTAATATTTCCATAATTGTCGATGCGCCGCATTTGGTGATGACGATATCGCAAGCATTCAACAGCTCGTAAACAAAATCAACAAAACCAAAAACAATTAATTCCGGAAACTGCTGCTTCAATACCATTGCATCATCATACAATTCTTTATTTTTTCCGCACACAATTGCAATTTGGACTGGAAGAGGAGTTGAAAGAAGATTCTGCAAAATCGATTTTCCATGCGGTATTCCGTCACCGCCGCCAATAATCAGTACCAATTTTTTCTTGGGATCTAATCCAAAACGAGTTTGTACTTCGGATATTTTTTCCACAGAAAGTGATTGAGCGAACTTTTCGTCGATAATAAAAGGAAATACGTTAATCGACCGTTCCGGAATTCTTCGTTTAAGGCAATGTTGTTTCAATCGTTCGCTGAAGACAATAAATTGCTGTTCTTTTCGTTGAAACCATAACGGATGCGCGGTGAATGGATCGGTAATTACCGTCATGACAGGAATCTTCAATCCCAGCTCTTTTAATACTTGATACACCGGTGTAATCAAGAAAAAATGGAAAATAACAATCTTTACAGGTTGTTCTTCACGAATTCTTTTTTTGATATACTGTTTCACGAAAAAATTTGCCACCGCAACATTAAAATATCCAATAGGAGGGAATTTATTTGTTGCATACAGAAATTCGTAATACCATTTTGCTTTTGCTTGCAGCATCCTGTAACCATCTTCGATGATATACTTCGCAATATGTACCGCTTCCGCTAATCCATCGATTAAAATCGGTTCAATGCGGTCACTGTGACGTTCAGCGACATACTTGGCAACGGAACGAGCAGGGGCAAGATGTCCGCCGCCGGTTCTGAGATAGAGGAAGAGATATTTTTGTTTTTGGTTTTGCATAAAAGCCTGATCGGTCGGCATGAATACCGACTTTCCACTTTACCGTTCCAAGGGTGAACTACTGCGTGTCATCGAACCTGAGCGCAAGACTTCCATAATTTTTTCTGTGCCGAGTTTTCGTGCTTTTAAAAATCCGGACCACGCCATATCAGCAATGGTGCCGTTGTCCAATAGATCATAAAGCCATTGCTCAGTAAAGTTCGGATCTTCCTGTTTCATTCCTGCGTGGATTTCAAACAACCACTGACGATTAAATCGTTCTTGCGAACCGATGGTCGGTGTCATAATGATAGGAATGCCGAGACCTGCATAGAAGGAAAGCTCACTTGGTTTTGTCCACAAGATATCGGTTGTTCGCATTGCATTATTGAATTTCTGAAAATAATCATGCAGTGTTTCGCCATATAAAATGGAAATATTTTCCGACCGGTATTCCTTTTTTACATCTTCAAAATATGAGCGCACTTCCGGGCGGATTCCGGCAACAAGATTGATCTTCACTTCATTTCCAATAATTTTGTGTCTCAAGCTGTTAACAATACTTGCGCCGATCTCTTTTTGCGCGCCTGCGCCACCCACCGCATAGGTGATCGTCAGTTTTCTACCATACTTAAATACACAATTTTTCTTTCCGAGAAAATGTTCCACATTTTTTTTATGCATTGTCCAAAACCGATTTTGCGGATCGAGGTGGAACAATCGCTGCCCCAGATCATGCTTTAGAACTGAAAGCCCTTTTCCGACCAGATCTTGTGGAAGAGGAAATCCTGTTAAAAAGATTCTCTCTTCCGGTACGCCATACGATTTTAACCGCTGGGCTGCTTTTCCACACGGAGCAAAATAATTGATCCGGCTGTCCCACGGCTGTTTCGCTACCCACACGCGATTAATATCCGCATCGCAGACAATACAATAGGTCGGGTCATATCCTTTCATATCTGCCGCGATAGCAGGAGCGTAAAAGGATGTAATCAGCGGAAGCTGTTTTGTGGAAATCTTTTCCAACATCCCTGTGCATATTCCGTTGTTGATATTTTTTTCCAAAAGATCCACTTGATAGGTGCTGTGTGAGAGATTTCGAATCGGATAGAAGGAGGGAATATGCATGAGTGTATCGAGCATGGCAAAAATCGGTTTACCGATCACCGGTATTCCGCGTGCACGGGAAAATGATTCATAGACATTCAACAGGCGCGTCCACTGTTTTTTCTCTTTTTCAGTTGAGTTATCATTTTTACCAACGGTAATGAGTCCTTCTTCTGCAATATCCTTTAACGGAAAGACTGCGCGCTGGTGTCCATATCCCATATCTGCCGAAACAACCCACGCTTTTTGAGTTTTTGATTTTGCCATGGCAAAAGATACAAAAAAAATATTCAGGAAAGATGCGTAAGAGTGTTATGAAAAAGCTAAATAATGCGTCAAAAACATCATTGGCGTAAAATCAGATATACTTTAATCTCTTAAGGGTCTAATTCCCCGCGGCTTGCGGCGTCATTCCGGCGAAAGCCGGAATCCAGGACCTGGATGCCAGCGTACGCTGGCATGACAAGATACCTCGCGGCTTGCCGCGAGGACATTCATTCATTGATTTTATGGAAAATCTATTGAGATGGGAAAAAGAATTTGAAATAAGTATCAGATTTGCCGATATGTTTTTTAACGCACGGCACCCCGAACAACGGAGCTTCGCTGCGCTTAGTTTCAAAAAATCTTAGGCTTACTCAGAATAACAAAAAAAATATTTTAAAGAAATTTAGTGTTTTTGTGCTTTCGTGGCAGCGGTTAAGCGTGTTTACAAAATAATCAACCGGAATCGTACAGACTTCGGGTTGTGGCGGTGGGGGCCGGAAGAGTAATTATCGAGAACTTATTCCGAGCATTTTACGTTCCAATCGTCTTGCCGCGATCATAAAAAAATGATCCGGTATCGTCGACGTTTTGAGATCGTTTTGATCAAACCATGCAGGATCGGAACAAATATTCGAAACAATGTATGCTTTGTACCGCAATGGTGCAGAAGTGCTTGATACAGCAAGACTATCGACGATGGATACAATCTTTGTCATATTTTCCGTTGGGTGGGTTACCGCTAATTTTGCCGTTAGCATCAAGAGCGATTCCACTACACCACTGTTTTCCGAGTGCAATCCAAACGCAATATTTTTTTTGGCAAATTCAATTCGCGCTTCCATGGTCCCGAATTTTAGCGTTACCGGTTGTGCTGCTGTTAGTATCGTGAAGAGGAAAAGAAAAACAGTGTATTGTTGAGCTATTGTTTTCATTTGTTTTCCCTAATTACTAAACAATTTCCGAAGAAACCGATCAATTGGATTATCGTCGTAATTGTTCCATCGATTTGCTTTCCGTTCCCATCGTGAAAAATCTTTTTCACTGACAATCCCAATTGGACCGCTATAAATGCCACCATCCATTAATCCATCATAAACGCGCACAGCAACAACATTATTCTTTTCTTTTAACAGCGATCTCGGAATTTCGTATCCTCTGATTTTGATGTAATCGTTATTGGTGGAAATGTCTCCATTTCTTCGGAGGCGTCCGGTTTTACCTATCTGTTCTCCGTTCAAATATGTTTCGTCTACGTCATCGATCATCCCGAGCATCAATACCAATCGACCATCGGAATAATTTTTCGGCATATCGAAGGTTACACGGTACCATGCGTAGCCGTTATAATCTCGATATCCTTGAAAATCCCATTTCGCAGGGACAAGAAGCTTATCCCAACCACTATCATTGAACTCCGGATTTTTCCAATCGTCATGATCACCGGTTTTAAATTTCCATCGTTCGGGAAATTCCACAACAAGAGGGATTTCATCGACATGTTCGAAGATGCCGATTTTGCCCCGCACAATGCCGCCGTTCTGCATTGTATCAAACACACGGACGGCAATGATATTCTCTTTTCCGTACAGGAGAATATCTGATGGAATGAACATTTTCTGTTCTTGATTGTATGCCGTTAAAAAATCGGGTTCGAATCTTCCCCCTTCACCGATAAGTTTTCCATTGACATACACTGCGCAGGCATCATCCACATACCCGAGATGTAAAAAAAGCTTTTTCCCCTTCATATCGGCTGACAGCGTGAACGTTTTTCGATACCAGGCATATCCGTCATATCCGGCAAATCCTTCGTTTTCCCAGTCTGCAGGAACAAAGATCTCGTCCCATTTTTTATCGTCAAAATTGGGATCGGAATATTTTTTGCTGTCGCCGATTTCGAATTTCCACTTGCCGCGCAGATCGATCACCTGACGGGGATCATCTCGTTGGATGCCAAACAGCGTTGTAGTGATAACAAGAATTGCCATCAATTGTTTCATAGTTGTTGCCTTTTTTTGATTTAATATACCACGGATTGATATTAAGCGTGTCTTCCGCAAGTCAGAAGATGTAAAAAGATGTCACGAAGGGAAGAGGGAGGAAAACAAAAAAGCCTGCCGGCTGAGAGCAGGCTTGGTTTTTTAATTTTTCAGTTAATACTATATTTATATTATACTCGAAATGAAGCCCTAATTGGAGAACGATAGAAAATATTTTTGAGAAATCTTCTTAAGGTATTAATTTATACCCGGTCCCATGCATGGTTATAATGTGCTTAGGGCGAGAAGGATCTTTTTCGATATTTTTTCTAAGTTTAACGATGAAATTATCGACAGTGCGGGAAGAGATCGATTCATCGTATCCCCAGACATGCTTCAACAGATCGTCACGGGTGATCACCTGCTGCTGATGCTGCCACAGATAGCGGAGGATCTCGAAATCTTTGGATGTCATTGCGACTGATTTCCCTTTTTTAACCGCTGTGTAGGTTTCAAAATCAATTTCCAAAAGTCCAAGAGTTACTTTCAATGCTTTTGAAATTTTTTCTGAGGGAGTTCTTCGTAAAACAGCTTTGACGCGTGCAAGCAGTTCGCGCAAACTGAATGGTTTGGTAATGTAGTCGTCGGCGCCGAATTCAAGTCCGAGCACTTTGTCAACTTCTTCACCTTTTGCGGTAAGCATAATGATGGGAGTTGTTATTCCATCGGTCCGTGCTTTTTTGCAGATATCGAATCCGGACATTCCGGGAAGCATCACATCCAGCAGGATAAGATCGAATTTTTTATCACGAATCGTCTCTAATCCTTTTTTTCCATCGCCGACGACGGTAACATTGTATCCTTCAAACTCTAGATTATCGCGGAGACCGCGCTGCATTTCGGGTTCGTCTTCAATAACAAGTATGCGTGCCATATTTTTTTATGTTAATGGTAATTTTTGCATCGATATATTTTTAAATGACAGCAGCCATTTTAAAATATATCGCCATTCTGAGCAAGCCGGAGAGTTTTTCTTTTTAAAGCGCAGCGAAGAATCTGTTCGTAATCTCAGATTCTTCATCCCGATACCCTTCGCTTCCGTCAATCCGCCAAAAAGACGGCGGACAGGCCGCTCAGGGTAACATCGGGATTCAGAATGACCGTTTTTTTTGCATAGCGTAACATCAATTATGTGAAAGGTAAAGTTATCGTAAACCGGCTCCCTTTTCCGACCTGGCTGTTGATGGAAATTGCTCCATTGTGCGATTGAATAATATGTTGAACAATTGCTAGTCCAAGTCCGCTACCTTTGGCGGTATGGACTAGGCCTTGAGTTACCCGGTAAAATTTTTCGAAGATTTTGGAGTGATGTTCCGGGGCAATGCCAATTCCATGATCTTCTATCTCAACAATGACAGACTTATTCATTCGAGAAGTAGCAATGCGAAGATATTCATTTTCTCCGCTGTATTTTATCGCGTTATCAATAAGATTGTGCAGAGCTTCGGCAAAAGCTTCTTCATCAACCGCAACACGAGGAAGATTTTTTGAAAGAGATGTTTCAACCGTAAAATCCAATTTCTCCAACTGGTAAGAATAAATCATCAGAACGGATGAAATGACTTCATTAATATCAGTGGGTCTAAGATTATATTTCCTAGTTTTCGATTCCATCCGTGAAAAATTCAAGATGTTGTTGATTAAACGGGTAAGTCGCTCGGTTTCATGTAAAATAATGCCGTAATATTCCCGTTTCTTTTTTTCGGTCTTAACGCGCTTCATCTCTAATGTTTCGGCAAACATTCGAATGAGGGAAAGAGGAGTCCGCAATTCGTGGGAGACATTGGAAACGAAATCGGATTTCATGGCAACAAGTTCCATCTCACGCTTAATAAGACGATAGACAAAGAAAGCGCCGGCGAGTAAAATTACATCGAGCAAAATAATCAAAATCAAATTTCTGTAAAACCGTTCGCTTGCAGCTTCCTGGATGGTAATGCCGCGCAAGCGAATCTTCACAACATGATCCGGAAATATCCACAACGGTCGTTGATGAGAGAATGATTCATCAACCAATGGTATTGTGGAAAACACTCTCTTTGCAGTTGATACTCTGTTCACTGTGAAGATAAAATCATTTTCGGCAATATCGCTCAATTTTTTTCCGATAATGTCATTAATGAACCGTTCGTTATTAATCATGATTCCGATAATCTGCGATGATGTTGAGGATGCAAAGAGAATCATGAAGGTTGAATCTGAATCGATCACCGGTTCAAGTTTACGGTACGATGCAGAACGATAACGGAGTAACCGATCAATTTTTTCTGTGAATAAATGAAATCGGTTGAAATATTCTGGCCGCCGAACGGGGAATGATGACCAGGAAACAAATTGTGTGTCAGAAATAATAATCGATTCAATCGATGGATTAGATTGAAGAAGTTGATCGAAGCGATTTTTCGTCAACCCATTCTCTATCTGCGTTGCCCAGCCGGAGGCAACGTCCAGCGTATATTGATTGACGGAAAAGAGAACGGCATCCAATTGGCGCTGATACATTTGTGACACCATCTCTTCAGTATCATCCAGAGATGAGATTTCATACACGGAATAAAAGATTGCCGGCAGAAGAACAATGCAGAAAAGAATCAGAAATATTTTTGTGCTGTTATTCATTTTGATGCTTGAAGTTTACGCACCATTCGCAAAATAGATTCTTCGGTTGTGTAATTTTCTATTGTGTATAGTGGAATCCAGGCAAGATCTTTTGATTCGGCTGTTATTGTTAATTCGTGTGAATCGTTTGCTTCAAAGAGAAATCGAATATCATAATGAAAATGTTCAGGTTCATTTTTACGGGCGGGGATAGGGTGTACATCCACATCAAAAATATCTTTTGATACCGGAATGATACCTTTTATCCCGGATTCTTCTTCTGCTTCACGCAGTGCAACATTCAACGGATCCGGATCTCCGTCCGAATGGCCGCCGAGCTGCAGCCATTTTTCCAATTTGTGATGATGGGTCATTAACGTGTGGGTCCGTTGTCTGTTGACGATCAATGCTGATGCAGTGATATGTCCAATCAACAATGTCCGTTCAAAACATTCGGGCTGGGTTTCTACAAATTCAATGATACGTTGATGCATCGACATTTCATGAGTGTCTGCAGGATGATATGTTCGGAGTTTTTGAAGAAGATTATTTCGATGCATTGTTCAATCGCCTTGATAAACGGAAAATATATTATACATGCTTACAGTAAAATCAATTTTGTGAATATTCCCATTCAATCTCCAATAATGACGGTAATCTGTATCTTCTTCAAATCGCTGATTCAATGAATAGGAGAGACTCATTGTCAGAAACGATGTTGTCGGCATTTTCAACAACGCATGAATACCAAAGGCATACGGATAGTGAATTGTACCGGAATATTGATTCGTTGTATATTGGGATTCGTACGACATGGAAGCGGGAAGCCATACCGTTGTGTTGCGATCGATTGCAGTATTTCCCCATTGCCAGGAAGGGGTCAGATGCAATGATGCATTTTTTCCATCCGGGTTTTGTGCAAAGAGGATGGACGATGCCACAAGGAACAACGAAATCATTTTCATACAATTCTCCAATTTATGAAACAGTATTGATTGGCGAGCCGTTGAGATACTGCCGGATATTATCGACAGCCGTATTCATTAACCGTTGCCGAGCCGATATGGAAGCCCATGCGATATGCGGTGTGATAATGCAATTTTTTGCTGTGAGCAATGGATTTTCTTTTGTCGGCGGTTCGATCGACAAGACATCAAGTGCTGCACCGGCAAGTCGATCAGTATTAAGTGCATCAGCAAGAGCTTGCTCATCAACAAGTAAGCCGCGCCCAGTATTGATGAGATATGCAGAAGATTTCATTAAACGAAGACGGTTCGCATTCATCAATAAGTGCGTCTGTTCATGTAATGAACAGTGAAGTGAAACAACATCGGAAGATTTCAGAAGAGTTTCCATGTCGGTAAATACGTAATTCGGAAAAATCTCCCGAGCCTTTGAGACTTGGGAAGTTGGAGCAGATCGTGAAGAAATAATGACAGTCATACCGAAGGCAGAAGCAATCCGCGCTACTGCTTGACCGATATTTCCAAAACCAATAACGCCGAATGTTTTTCCCTGAAGTTCAACCAGCGGAAAATCCCAAAATGAAAAATCGGGGGATTGACTCCAGCGTCCCTTGCGCACTTCATTCGAATGATGACCTGTGTGATGCGTAAGTTCCAACAGCAGTGCAAAAACTGTTTGAGCAACGGATGGCGTGCTATATGCTGGAACATTCGTGACGACGATATTTTTTTCTTTTGCTGCTGCGATATCAACAATATTGTATCCAGTTGCCAGAACACCGATGTATTGAAGTTTTGGAAGCTGTGCAAGAATGTTGCGGGAAAGGGAAACTTTGTTTGTAAGAATGATCTCTGCATTTTTTGCGTGGGAAACTATATCGTCAATCGAGGTTCGATCATAGATTGTGCAGTTTCCGAGTGATAGAAGATCGTTCCATTGTAAATCACCCGGATTGAGAGTAAAACCATCGAGGACAACAATATTCATAATAAACCCATGCTAATAAAATCTATAGGTAATTCCAAAACTCATCTTCGTATTGGATTCTACATATGGCAACGAAGGATTAATCTTTTCAATTTCGTCAGTATGTTCAATTCTTGCAAATAATGAAACAGCATTCTCGATATAATAATATGTGTCGAGACTGGCCGAAGAAAAATGGTGTTCAATAACGGTATTTTCCCAGTCTGCTTTATCTTTTTTAATACCGATTTGAAGATCACTTCCTATTTTGTCGCTAAATTGATAAAACATTCTCATAACAACATTTGCTGCGTCCCTTTTTTTAGGATAGACACGTTCAATGTTTACTTCGGTCTTTAAATATGCATGAAGATAAAGAGAAAAGGGGTAACCAAATTCTGCTTGAACAATTACTCCATCATCTTTTTTTGCAATGGTGTTTTCTTCTACAAAGAAATAGGTTGAGGCACCGATCGTATTGGGATTGGGATAATGCAATGAACCGTAAACGCCATATCCTGCCTGTATCGAAAATCCGTACAAACGGGGAAATATCGATTGTTCAACAACTTCATGAACCCGCAACACTTCATACGCCGTGACGTTCTTTACCAATCCTTTTTCAAGGAATACACTAAAAACGTCATCCAGCAAATATTTTGAAAACCGCTCATGTAACACATTGTATTGTTCTTTTTTTGCAATAATATTTACAATGTCAATAATTTCGTCTCTTGTCAGAGTGCGGATGAAGTACCCGTCGTTGTTCAATTTTTCGATGATATTCACAACGGTGAATACAGCACTTGCGTCCCGCATTTTTCCATAACCAATACCTGCGTTGATGTCGTTTGCAGCGAAATTATATTTTTGAGAATAGTTATTTGATTGTCTGTCCGAAGAATAGGAGTATGTATATGAATAATTAGCAAAAATGTCTTCAAGAATAAAGAGATACCACTGATCGGGAATTATATAGCGGGAATACTGTGCGGATAAGGAGGTGATGAAACGATCTTTTTTTTCGGTGATGCGATTCGAAAGGTTGGGAATGCGATATTCATCATTCGTTGACTGATGGTTCCCTTTTAGTAATGTTGAAATGGATAGCGCATATTCTTCATTAAAATATCCATAACGTCCATCCGTGCGAAATTCATATCGTTGCTCAGTATATTCTTTTGGCGATACATTGGATCTGTTACGGTTCCAATAAAATCCTGATAAATTTCCCGTCACTCGAAGAAATTCGGATTGGGGGATTCGAAAATCTTCAATGGAAATATTTTGTGAAAATGCGGTAAGAGAAATTGTGTAAAAAAATAGAGTCGTAAGGAAAATACGTTTCATCAAAAACACCCTATCGAATAGGTAAAACGTTACCAACAATCAATTGAATTGATCTTTTAATCTATATCTCTATCCCGTACTCCAATCAGGTACAAAATCCCGTCCAATCCCAGAGTAGAAATTGCTTGTTTTGCAGTTTGCCGTACGATCGGTTTAGCGTTAAATGCAATTCCAAGGCCGGCCAGATTGAGCATGGGAAGATCGTTTGCGCCGTCGCCAACAGCAATAACTTGTTCGAGCGATATCTGTTCTTTCACAGTAATCTCTTTGATGATTTCCGCTTTCCGCTTTCCGTCGACGATTGTTCCTTTTACGTTTCCTGTTACTGAGCCGTTGATCATCTCCAATTCATTCGCGAAGACATAATCGATGCCGAGTTGTTGTTTAAGAATATTTCCGAAATAGGTAAATCCGCCCGAAACGATTGCTGTTTTATATCCTAATTTTTTTAGTGTGGAAATTAACCGTTCAGCGCCGTCGGTTAACGGGAGAGCGTCGCCAATTGTTTTTACTTTTGCTTCCGTCAATCCTTGCAACAACGATAATCGTTTCGTGAAACTTTGAGTGAAATCTAATTCGCCTCGCATTGCGGATTCGGTGATGTTGACGACAGCTTCGCCGACGCCGTGCGCTTTTGCAAGTTCATCGATCACTTCAATTTGAATGAGCGTGGAATCCATGTCGAACACCACCAGTCGTCTATTCCTTCGGTACATCGAATCGGCCTGAAACGCGATGTCGATATCAAATTCATGAGTGATATTCATAAATGCAGCCCTCAGTCCAAGCGAATCTTCCAATTCGCCGCTGACAAGAAATTCCACGCATGCTCGCTGTTCTTCACTTTTTTGATTTAATGATGCGCGGCCTGAGAGCCGTTCGATGATGTCGATATTCAAACGGTGATGTTCAATCACGCCGGAAACTTTTGCAATATGCTGGGCCGTGATTGTCCGGCCGAGAAGCGTAACGATATATCGGCTTTTTGCCTGTTCATTCACCCAGGTGCCGTATTCCTCTTCGGTAATCGGCGTAAAGCGGATCGTAAGACCAAGATGCTGTGCTTTTAAAAACACCTCTTTGATCATTTCATAGGATGCGGATTTTGACGGTACGTCGAGCAGTAATCCAAGCGAAAGTTGATTATGAATAACCGCCTGTCCGATATCAAGAATTCGAATATCATAACGGGAAAGAAGATTGGTAATTTTACTTGTCAGTCCAGGTTTATCGATTCCGGAGATACTGGCGAGAATAAGTTCGTTCATAAAGGCAGTAATTAGGTCTTAGGTGTTAGGATATAGTTTATAGAAGTCAAAAAGTTAGTCAGATGTTCAATACTTCGAGAGTTAAAGAATAAAATAAAATACAGAGAAGTAGTGAAAAATTGAAACTGATATTGAAAGGAAATATGGGTAACACTTTTCAGGTTTTTAAATTAAAATATCAATTACCCATTCTCCACTATCAATTGCTCTTTAATTCTCCAACCACTTCTTCCATCCATCGTAGTTAAAATCTCTTCCAAGAAATTCTTTTACCATTGAATCTGCCGGTTTTGATCCGCCTCGTGCGAGAACAAGATCGCGGTATTTTTTAGCAATATCAGATTTCATCATGTTTGATTTGTCAAACAGACTGAAAAAATCTTTTGCGATCACCAGTGACCACATGTAGGTATAATAGATGGCGGAATATCCATCAAGATGGCCAAAGGATGTTTGAAAATGCGTTCCTTCCACATATTTGTACGGTGTATATCGCTCGCGAAGTTCTTTCGACAATTGATCCGTATTAACAGCACTTGGAACTCTGTCGTAACATGAAAGCGAAAGTTTTGCATAGAACATCTGCTGGCGGATGAACAATCCTTTTCCAAATTCATCAGCGCGTTTCATTTGCTCAACCAGCGATGCCGGGATCGGTTCGTCCGTTTGATAATGCAGAGCAAACGTCTGCAATATTGAAGTGTCCCACGCCCACTCTTCAAGTAACTGGGAAGGAACTTCAACAAAATCCCACTCACATGAAATTCCTGAAAGCCCCATCCATGGTTGACGTCCGGCAAAAAGATGATGAAGCAGATGGCCAAATTCGTGGAAAAATGTTTCCACGTCGTTATGCTCCATCAAACCCGGATCACCCTCTATACCACCGGGAAAATTGCAGATGAGTGCTGCTTCAGGAATCTGTTTTCCCGCAACACCGTTGCAGATTCCGAATTGTGCTGCGTGGTTGTATTTATTCTCTCGAGGATGCATATCAAGATACAAACGACCAACAAGCAGATCGTTTTCAAACATTTCGTAGCATTCTACTGAATGATGCCACACGGGAATTGTTCCGTTTACCTTAAACTCGACATCGAACAATTTGCTCATTGTATTTAAAATCCCTTGCTTCACTTTTTTGTATTGCAGGTAAGGGCGGACTTTTTGTGCGTCAAAACTATATTCGGTTCGTTTCAACAGCTCAGAATAATAGCCTGCTTCCCACGGATTGATCTCAGTGGTATTCGGAACATCTTGTTGTTTCCGCGCAAGAAGCTGTTTGTAGTCTCCTATTGATTTTTGCAGCGAAACAGAGGCGATATGTTCTATAAATTCAGATGCGTTTTTCTCGTTTTTCACCATCTTATCTGCCGTAACGCAAGCAGCGAAATTTTCAAATCCTAATACTTGTGCAAGTTCGTGACGTTTCGTAATCAATCGATCGAGTACTTCCATATTCTTCGGGTATGCGCGATTGTTAAATTCCATGTACATTCGTTTTCGCAAACTTTCGTTCTTAGCATATGTCAACACCGGAACAGCATCGGGATAATCTGTCGTGAGAATGATCTCGGCGTTTTCATTCGGTTTGTGACGGTCGATGTAATCTTGCGGAAGCCCTTCAAGTTCTTTTACTTCGGTCACTTTTACACTGCGTTTGTCTTCGCGGATATTACGGGAAAATTCTTGGCTGATCAGAACCAATTCTTCACGAATAGCTTTGATCTTGTTTCGTGTTGCTTCATCTTTGTCTACACCGGCTAAACGGAAATCGCGAAGAGTTTTTTCGAGAAAAAATTTTGTGGAATCGTCCGCGCTGGAAATATCGATTGCCACAAGCGCGTCATACACCGCCCGATGAAGGGAGAGTTCGGATCCGAAAGCAGAAATTTTTTGACTGAACTGTTCTGAAGTTGTTCGCATTATTTCTTCAGGGTGAACATTCTCCATCAAATTTGCCTGTGAACCCGCAGCGTCAAGATTGGTAAGAATCGCGTCATAGAGTGTCAACGAATTTTCAACAGTGCGTGTACCGGTAATGGATAAAAGTTTTTCCATTGAAGATCGAGCATGAGCAAGATGCGATTCAAGTTTGTTTGAAAAATCTTCTGTTGTAGTAATGCCGGTGAAAAACGGTATATCAGTTGTCATGGGATGCAAATTTTATTGGAAATTGTTATGCAGCGAGAAAAAACCAGTCCTGCTGAGCGAGTCCGTCGTTGGCGGACGAGTCGAAGCATGATAGTAATTAGTGAATGAAAAACCGCTCCTAACTTTCTTCTGTCAAAATAAGCGGGGTGAATGCAATATGCGAAAAAATATCGATGGGAAAAAGAGGTGGGGTAGTGTCTTAGTTTGGTTACTAAACATTAACGAGTATACCCATCCTGAGCAAGCGACGTGTTTTTTTTTGCGCCAAAGGATTCCTGGTTCGACTCGTCCCTTCGGGACTCGCTCACCATGAGCACAATTTAAAGTGAGACACTATCAGAAGTGGTTGTTACGATTGCAGCCAGAGAACGGCATCATCATAGTTTCGAAAAATATGGATTTCTTCAGAAACTTCATCTCCTCGAAGCATTTCATAGATGCGGGACATCCCATACGTAAAATCGGATGCCGAAATAATTGCCAGCCGTGGGCGATGTCCAAGACGATCTTTTGGATTATACATTGATATCAAATTACGGAGAGCTTCAGATGATACATTGAACCGATCGACTAATCGAAGATCGACAAGATCCTTCGCGGTAGGATTGTAATCAGGTCTGGTAAGCAATGCCTGATATGAAGCAATAAGTTCACCGTCCGAAATGGAACCGCTATAGGTGGCGGTCCGAATATTGGTTTCGATATCGAATGAAAATGTAATCATAATGTTTATTGATTATTGCCGACGCCTACTTCGGTAATAATCTAAGAGGAATGTATTTCATTCGCAAAAGGTTTTTGTCGTACGATAAGAACATCATTGATAGTATTTCCGCAATTTTATACTTTAGACAGAACCCTTCATGAATGTAGTTTATTATAATCTATGAAAAACATACTAATTTTTACCTGTTTGTTCGGATTAGCAGCTGTATTGAACGGCTGTATCAAAGAAAACAATAGTGTTGAGTTTGGAATTAATTCCGATAATCTTTTATTTGCGAGTTCAACCAATCTTGTCATCTTGAAAGGGAACGGAGGTTCCTCTGTTATTACCGGCGGGATTGAACCATATTCTATTATGGAGATAATCAATGGCTCGTCAGTATCGGCTCAAATATCCGGCCGCCAGCTACAAGTGAATGCACTTGTCGAAGGAATATCTTCTATAAAAGTAAAAGATTCTTCCTCGCCGTCTAAAACGGTCACTGTTACGGTTTCTGTCAAGTCTACGTATACAACCAATACAGCAGGAATTCTTTCGTTCGAATCGAATCGCGGAAATTTTTCTGTCAACGGAATTGCACAATATGGCATCAACCCACCGGCATCAGGTTCCGGTGCCATTGCCATTCAGGATTTTCAATCCATTACACTATTTGCATACAAAGTGAACTCTTCCACCAATATTGATGTGACGATGATAGAATTTGAAAGCAATACGTCCAACTATTCCGGAACATTTGTCTATCCCGGTATGGGTAAACTGGCGTATATTTCTTACTTCCCGAATAATAACCCTAACGATTCTACTTATTTACATTCAGGATTTATTCTTGCCTCTTCAGCAACTGCTTCGGTAGAATCAGTCACTTCCACAAACATACAGGGGACATTTTCCGGCAAAGGATATTCGGCTATAGCGGGTGCGTTATATCTCAACGATAAAATTGATGTGACGAAGGGAATATTCAACATTCCGCTTCTTCAAATAGGAGGGGTGGGTGAAACGATGGTTGAAAAGAATGTTTCAAAAATAGTGCAAAAAATATTTTTACAACGCAAAATGTATTGACACCGTACACTGTTCAGAAGAACAATTTGTGTTAGTTACAATTTCTCTATCAAGAACCGCAATATCTTTAATTTCCATTCGCTATACGGCGGTACTTTCAAAAACCAAAATTCAAGCCAGGTCGGTTTTTCCATAATTGCTTTGTAATGGGAAAACGTCTTAAATCCTTCAAATCCATGATACGCACCGATGCCGCTGGAACCGACTCCTCCCAATGGCAGATGATCGTTCGCAAAATACATAACGGCATCGTTCCCGGATCCTCCGCCAAACGAAAGTTCGTTGAATAACTTTTCTTTCTCACCATTGTTTGACCCGAAAACATATAAGGATAACGGTTTTGGGTAATCTTTTACTCTGCTGATTGCTTCGTTAAGATCGTCGTATCGAACAACAGGCAGCACCGGCCCGAAAATCTCCTCCTTCATAATCTCATCGTCGAACGTTACGTTATTCATGATGGTAGGTGCAATGAATAAATTTTTTTTGTCAACGGTTCCGCCATAGTATACTTTTTTTGGATCAATCAATTGCTGAATTCGATCGACATGCCGTTCATTAACGATGGCCATATAATTTTCCGAAACGGCATGTTGCGGATAATGACGTTCCAACACTTTTTTCATCTCCGCTAGCAATTGTTGTTCAATGGAGGAGTGGACCAAAAGGTAATCAATGGCAACGCACGTTTGGCCGGCATTCAATAATTTTCCCCAGACAATTCGTTTTGCTGAAGTGACAATGTCGCAATCCGGCAGGACGAACGCAGGATTTTTTCCTCCCATCTCCAGTGTGACCGGAGTGAGGTGTTTTGCTGCTGCTTCATAAACGATCTTTCCAATCTTCGTCCCTCCGGTGAAGAAGATGTAATCAAACTTTTGCTCAAGAATTTCTTTTGCTGTTTCGGCTCCTCCTTCAGCGGCATAACAATATTCTGGGGTAAACGTCTTGTTGATGATCGATGCCATGATTGCCGATGTTTGCGGTGCTACTTCACTCGGTTTCACAACAGCTGTATTTCCCGCTGCAAGAGAATCAACAAGCGGGATGAGTGTTAATTGATAGGGATAATTCCACGCACCGGCAATATATGTCACTCCAAATGGCTCCGGAAGAAGGTAACTGCGGGCAGGAAAATTAACAAGATTGGTTCGCACACGTTTTTTTCTGCTCCATTTTCTCATATTCTTCCGCATGAATGATATCTCGCGGTAGACAAGAGAGAGTTCCGATGTGAATGTATCGTACCGCGATTTTTTTAAGTCGGCGTAAATTGCATCGAAGAGTTGTTGTTCGTTCTCCTTCAACGCCTGTTCAAATTTCTGCAGCTGCATTATTCGGAAATCGACATTGCGTGTAATGCCGGATCGAAAAAGTGTACGTTGCGCGGTAACGATATTAGCTACATTCATAACAATGCCAATCCAATAATTTATCCGAGCGGACAAGCAGGAACGCTCGTTCTACATTTCAGGTTTATTTTCTTCCAGTGAATTCATCCATCGTGTGATAGATTTTTAAAAATTCACCGACAATCAGATCGAACACTCGTGTCGGTAGAATACCCTTGAAGAATTGCAACGTGTAAACAATCAACGGCATACGAACATGCAAACTATTCTTTTCTATACTGCGGATGATTTTTCGAACCGTCGGTTCCGGTCTATTGATCGGAACAACGATGGAAGTTTTTACACCGTCAAACATTCCGGTGCTGATATAATAGGGAGTAACACAAGTGACATGGACGTTTGTTCTGAGCCTTTCCATTTCCAATCGTAATGAATCGGACCATCCGATCACGGCCCATTTGCTTGCTGCATAGATGGACATTCTGGGATTACCAACCATTCCGCCAGCCGAGGCGATGCTGACGATGTGTCCTTTATGTTGTTTGATCATCTCCGGAAGAAATTCACGTGTTACATGCATCATTGCATCGGCATTAATGGACATTGTTCTATCAATATCTTCATGTGTGTGTTCGTGAAAATATTTTCCGACGATAATTCCCGCATTGTTGATGAGAATGTCAATGGGTCCTGAATCATTCAACACTTGTTTTGCCGTTGAACAGATCTGCTCAATAATGGAAACATCAACGATATATCCTTTGACATTTTGATGATGGGAAGAAAATTCTTTTACCGTTTCATCAAGCAGTTGTCGATTAATATCCCAAATCACTAATGTTCCGCATCCTTTATCCAGCAGATGTTTTCCCATTAATTTACCAATGCCCGAAGCGCCTCCGGTAATGAGGACAGATGAATTTCGTATTTCACTCATTTCGTCTCCTCCTAAAATTCTTGCAGAATATAGGTGGAAGAATTGAAGAAAGCTGTAAAAGAGTTACTGCATTTTTGCTATCTCAATAGCGAGCATTTCAGCAGCCGGAGGATGAAACCGGAACCAGAGCTCTGGTTCAATCAATTCCAATTCAGAAACAGCCAAATTACCATTGTTATCTCTCAATAGATCAACTCTTGCATAAACGGGAACAGGTTCGCATACAGAGACTGTTCTTTCCGCAAAACTAATTTCCTCCTTTGTTGGAGTGTAGTGGTGAACAGTTCCGCCAAAGTCATCCTGCACACGAAAATCTCCGGGCTTTGCTTTTTTAAGCACCGCGTGTGTGTATGTGCCTCCAATAACGATAAGCGTGATTTCTCCGTAGGTTATGACGGAATCGAGAAACGGTTGAAGCATCATCGCTTCCTGCGAAATCAGTTGTTGAAAGATCGTTTCATGCTGATCAAGATTATGATTGTTCAAACGATAGGTGTGCCGCGCTCCGCCGGACATGACAGGTTTGAGAATAGAATCTTTTAATCCATATTGATGGTGAAGATGACGGAGGGATGTCGATTCATTTTTCTCTATATAAATGGTTTCAGGAATTGCGATCCCAAATTTTTCCAGGTCGCGCAAGTAATGCTTATCAATATTCCAAAGAATTGTCTTCGGCGGGTTGATCAACACACTCTTTTCCGAAACATTCCGAATAAAATTCAGAAACTCGCTATACCGTTCCGTGTAATCCCATGCCGCACGCATAAGAGCGAATTGCGTTGAAGACCAATCAAACTCTTTGTTTGACCAATCAAGTCTATGAACGCGTAATCCTTTTCGCTCCAAAGCATCGCTTACCAATTGATCTTCCTGTAGAATTTGCTGCACATACCAATCGGGATTCGTTGGACGAAGGTATCGTTCGGCAGTGAGAAGAGTAATATCGTAGGACTTCATTTTCAGAAAGGGCAATAAGAGATGAAATCAGATATGCTTTTTATTGAAGTAATGTAAATGAAAACCATTGTCATTTCAACTTTTCTTTTATACTTTGGCAGAAGTATTATTTTGAGGAAGAACAATAATGTCTGCTATTGCAGCGATCAATCTTTCGAAAACGTATAAACAATTATTTAAACCGCCGGTTGAAGCGTTACATAATGTCTCGTTTTCGATCAACGAAGGAGAGATGGTCGGGTTGATCGGACCAAATGGTGCCGGGAAATCAACGCTGATGAGATTGCTACTTGGATTCCTTCCGTCTGATTCCGGTGAAGTGACGTTGTTTAATGAACATCCGGAATCTCTTCATGCTCGGTCGCAGATTGGATATCAGGCAGATACGCAATTCCGCGCAAAGAATGTCACGGTCAAATCATTCCTGCTGCTTCACGCCCGGTTAATTGGCATTGAACGTCCCGAAGAACACATCGAACAATTGTTGAAAACATTTGAACTTTTTGATGCATACAAACGTCCGCTTGCATCACTCTCCAAAGGAATGAGACAAAAATTGGAATTAGTGTTGGCATTTCTTGGTTCCCCGAAACTAGTGTTTCTTGATGAACCAACTGCGGCGCTTGATCCTCCTTCCGTTTTTGTTTTAAGAGACTTCCTTGCAGAGAAAAAGAAAACCGGAATTACCGTTTTGTTCAGCTCACATCATTTAACCGAAGTCGAATCGATCTGCGATCGTATTATCTTTATCAGCGACGGAACTGTTGTTGACGATTCTCCAATGAAGAATATTGGTCCGGGGCATCTCGAACAGCTCTTCCGAAAGAATCTTGGCATGAAGGGAACCATGTCATGAGAACTTTTCCCATTCTCTTTACAGCAGAGTTTAAACGATTTTGGACGATAGGAATGATCGTTTTTAGCATCGCTATTATCGCAGTAGGATTAATTCCTTCAGTCGTTATGGTGCAAAGCGGCATGGTAACAACACTCTCAAAACTGATCGTCTCTGCTGATTCGTTTCTTTCTTTTTTTACATTTCTTATTTTTTCCGCCGGCATTGTCGGCGCCGATGTCACTAGTGGATGGCTGCGCACGCTTCTTATTCGTTCGATCACAAGAGAGCAGTATGTGATAACGAAGATCCTTGTCGTCTTTGCATCAACACTTATTGTGTACGCGGTAGGGATTTTGATTGCTGCAATAGTATTAATGTCTGATCCGAAATTGACATTTACAATCGATCTTTCGTTGTCAGCGATGATAATGTTATTGAAGTGCTGCCAGGCGTTATTACTGATCATTCTTTCTACATTGGTTTCGTGCCTTGTTCAAGGTTCGTTCAATTCGTTTTTTGTCTATGGCTGGATGGTGGTTGGACAGTTAATAAATTTTCTCGTCATGCGGAAATATTGGGACTTAAAGTGGGCTGTTGTTTTGAAAGATTATTTATTCCCTAATGGATTTGAAGATGCACAACAATCATTATTGTCCGATATGGCATTTCCGTACGCCGAACTGTTATGGGGTTGTGCTGCGCTGACAATTTTTTTTGCAGCAACGCTGTTTGCTATGAATAGAGTTGTTGTTGATGTAGGATCGGAGTAAGGCATGAACCAACGCCGCAATCAGGAAATAAAAATCTTTGCAGTCATCGGTATAGTCTGTGCAATTGCTGCTGCTATTATTGAATACTATCCCACAACAACATCAATGCAATGGGTACCGTACGAATCGGCATTTCAACGAGCAAAGACGGAAAATAAATTAGTGTATTTAGATGTGTATGCCGAATGGTGCGGACCGTGCAAGATGATGGATAAAACAACGTATACCAACCATGTAGTGACTTCATCATTGCAAAACAATTTTATTGCAACACGAGTGAATATCGATGATGAGCGTGCTGGAGCTGAAGTGAAAAAGAAATTTAATATCGTCGCGATGCCGACATCGTTGCTGTTGACTTCAGAGCAATTGGAAGTAAGACGCAAAGTTGGATATATGGACGTTGAAAAATTTATCGATTGGATTGTCGATACAACAGTTTCAGAATTTATGGTATGGGATGATTTTGCCACTGCGTTAGCGAATGCAAAAAGAGTAAATAAATCGTTATTTGTATTGGTGCTCCACGATTCGTTAAAAGTCTTTGAATTACAGAGGTCATTCCAAACACCGGTTGTGAAACAAATTATCAAGGATCGATTTATTCCTACCATTCTTTTTGATATTAATCCAAACCACCGAAAGATCATTCAACAATATTCACTTCTTCCATTTTTGGATTTTATTGGCTGTATCTATACATTTTCTCCTTCGATGGAGCTGCGGCAGACATTACCGCTTCGGAATGACGACGCGCAAAGGATAGAAGGAATGGTTCAGCAGTTAACATCGGAATCAGGCAAACGGAACTAAAATTCCTTTACCTTTCACTAATTCCTTTTTACCTTAATACACCCGTGCTGATAAATTATTATCGATTTGTCGGCAGGGGATAGTGCGTTTTAAAAGAACCAATACCGAGTCTGTGACTAACGATATCTACAGTAACATTTTTGATTCGGAGCATTTTCAGAGATTGAATGCTCTCAATGTCTCCGCGAAGAATCCTGCCGTTCTGCATGGGATATTTGGATCCTTATGGGCATTCGTTGCTGTCGCATTATATCGCCAAGCGAACGGACAAGTGCTGGTGGTGTTGGATGAACCGGAACGGGCAGAAAAACTTCGGGACGATTGCGCAACAATCATCGGCGATGCGAATGTAAAATTATGCATCGTTGAATCGCAGCACGCATCGCAAGCAATGGATATGTCCGCAACGCTTTCACAGATTGAGACGATGAAAGCGTTACAGGCGAATATCCCCGCTATTTATATTACCCACGCAACCGCATTGGGATTCGGCGTTCCGGATCGTCAAGCGTTTTCCAAAGCGGTCATTGAACTTTCTGCAAAAACAGATCATAATTTTGAACAACTGCTTGCGGCACTTTCCGATTTCGGGTTTGAACGAAAACAATTTGTTGAATCGTACGGAGATTTTGCATTACGCGGCGGTATTCTTGACATCTTCCCGTTTATTGGTGAACATCCGGTGCGGATTGAGTTTTGGGGAGATACGATTGAATCAATCCGTGAATTTGAAGTGTTATCGCAAAGATCAATCCGTGAATTACAATCAGTCAGTATCATTCCCGACGTATTGAAAAAAAACCGCAGCGAAGAAAGCAACGAAAAAAATAAAAATAACGTCTCTCTGTTTTCATATTTCTCTCCGGATGCGACCATTCTCTCCGAAGATCCATCTCTGCTCCAGAAGGAATTCGATGAACTGGAACTGGAAGGAGTACCGGTTGATTTTTCTTTTGAAGATGTGTTAAAAAGCAGTGAAAGTTTTTCACGGTTTACGCACGCTGCCTTTCAGGTTTCGCAAGCACAGATTGATTTTCAATCCCAATCCCAGCCGAGCGTGAATGGCAGTATCAAAATCCTTCGGGAAAAGATCAGTGAATTCTCTGAAAAAGGATTTAGTGTTATCATCACATCGGATAGGAAAGAAGAGCTGGAACGAATTCAAGACCTGATTGAAGAAGAGAGAGATCAGATATCAGATGTCAGAGATCAGAAAGTAGATTTTAGTGAACAGATGTCGGAAGATCGTGAATTACCTATTCCAATTGAGACAGAGATAGGAACTGAAGATTTTAAGGATTCTGCATTTCACCAAGTTATCTATTCTACGGAATCGTTCCATTCCGGCTTCGTTTTTGAATCCGCAAAGATCGCCATCTTTACTGAACATGAAATTTTCAACCGTGTAAAAGCACGCGCGGAGCGAAAACGTAGACGATTTAAAGGGCTCTCTGCAAAAGAACTTCATGCACTGCGAAAGGGTGATTATGTAACACATATCGATCATGGTATCGGAAAATTTCTCGGTTTAGAAAAAATCAGTGTCGGTGGTAATGAACAAGAAGTTGCAAAATTGGAATATGCCGAAAAAGGAACGCTCTTCGTCAATCTCAATTACATTACCCGAATTCAAAAATATTCCTCCGCTGAAGGACACGAACCGAAACTGAATAAGCTCGGCAGTCTGGATTGGGAAAAACTAAAGGCGCGGACAAAGAAAAAGATTAAGGACATTGCCCGCGATCTGATTAAACTCTATGCGAAACGAAAAATGGAACCGGGATTTGCCTTTCAGTCTGATACGCATTGGCAAAAGGAGATGGAAGCTTCCTTCATGTACGAAGATACACCGGATCAAGCACGGACAACCATTGAAGTAAAAGCAGATATGGAGTCCCCGCATCCTATGGACCGTTTGGTTTGTGGTGATGTGGGTTTTGGGAAGACAGAAATTGCTGTTCGGGCAGCATTTAAAACGGTGATGAACGGAAAACAAGTAGGTGTACTTGTGCCAACGACGATCCTTGCGCAGCAGCATTTTAATACATTTTCGGATCGTTTGGGTCGCTACCCGGTGAGGATTGCGTTGCTGTCCCGATTCAAATCGCCGAAAGAGATTAAAGAGTCGTTACAAAAACTTTCTGATGGAGAGATTGATATTGTTATCGGAACACATCGACTATTATCAAAAGATGTGAAATTCAAAGAACTCGGTTTACTTGTGATTGATGAAGAACAACGTTTTGGAGTATCTGCAAAAGAGAAACTTCGCGCAATGAAAGTCTCCGTTGATACTCTGACATTAACAGCAACTCCCATTCCTCGTACGCTCCATTTTTCGCTGATGGGTGCCCGCGATCTTTCGGTGATCAATACGCCTCCGCGCAACCGCTTGCCAATCCACACTGAGATTGCAACATTTGATAAAAAGATTATTCGTGAAGCGGTTGTTCATGAAATTCATAGGGGCGGTCAGGTTTTTATTGTAACAGATAAAGTGAGTAATATTGACATCCTTACAGCAACACTCACTGAAACAATCCCGGAGGCTCGGTTCCGTTTTGCGCATGGGCAGATGGAAGGGCATGAACTTGAGAAAGTGATGATCGATTTTCTTGAGCGTAAATTCGATGTTCTTGTAACGACCAAGATTGTTGAATCAGGAGTCGATATTCCTAGCGTTAACACAATCATCATTAACCGCGCTGATAAATTTGGATTGGCGGAATTATATCAACTGCGCGGCCGTGTAGGACGTGCTAACCTTCAAGCGTATGCCTATCTGCTTGTTCCGCCTATCAGCTTGCTGCCAAAACAAACGCTTCGCCGTTTGCAGGCAATTGAGGAATTTACGGAGCTCGGATCGGGATTGAATTTGGCAATGCGTGATTTGGAGATTCGCGGAGCAGGTAATATGCTCGGAGGAGAACAGAGTGGATTTATTATGGAGATGGGATTTGAGATGTATACGAAGATTCTTGAAGATGCGGTTGCAGAATTGAAAGAGCAGGAATTTGCGGAGGTCTTTGCCACGACATCACTTGAGGTAAAGCAACGACTGATAGAAACACAGGTGGATGCAGATATTGAAGCATACATTCCTGAATTTTACGTTGAAAGCGATACAGAACGGCTGGATATTTATCGCAGGCTCTACAAAACGGCAAATCAAAAAGAAGTTGATGAATTGAAAGCTGAACTGACAGATAGGTTTGGTGCACCAATGGAGGAAGTCGATAGTTTATTTTCTCTTGCTGCCGTTCGCGTGCTCGGATCACAATCTAATATCCGAAAAGTTGAATTAAATAAACGAACGCTTCGTTTGTTTCTTCCGTTAGAAGAGGATAAACATTTTTATGAGAACGGCATCTTTACCAATATGATGGCCTCTGTTTCAAGCATAAAGGAACCGCAAATACAACTGAAACAGGAAGGGAAAAATTTATTTCTACAAACATATTTAAAACATGCTGAAGGGGTAGAGCGAGTAAACGATGCAATGATTATTATTGAAAAATTAAAACAGTAATCGTATCCTATAGGCACTATGAATAATGCTATTAAAGTAATTCTTTTTGATCTCGGTCGTGTATTAATGGATATCGATTTCGATGCATTTCCCAACGCACTTGGATTGACCACGACGGAAACCCGTTTGAAATTCGATCAACGATTAATTCAAGAAAACGTTCGTGCGTATGAAACGGGAAAGATGACAACGGATGAATTTGTCGAAGCTCTCTTTGAGATTTTTCAACGCAAATTTTCCCGAAAAAAAATTCTCGAAGCGTTCAATGGAATCATTGTTGAAGATAATCAAGAGATCATTCTATTTGTAGAAAAAGTAAAACAGAAGTACCGAATTGCGGTACTGAGTAATACCTGCGCGAGTCATTGGGAAAAAGTAATGCACGTTTCAGCATTAATAAAAACATTTCCCGATACGTTCACTTCATTTCACCTTGGTGCCATGAAACCGGATAGCATTGTGTATGAAAAAGTTTGCGCTTCGCTTAATGTGCAGCCACAGGAAGTGCTCTTCATCGATGATCTGAAAGAAAATGTCGACGGAGCAATTGTCGCTGGGATGAAGGGAATTATTTTTACGAATACAAGACAACTTGAGTCTGATTTTGAAAAGTTTAACTAGAAAAATAGACTTAAAGTAATTTCTTAACTCTTTGCCATAACATTCTGCAATACCGACTTCTTGTCAGCCCTTTCGGACAAAAATTCCAAAAAAGTTCAAAAAACTCATTGTTTATTGGAGAAATCACTTGACTTTAGATTGAAATTCTGTAACTTTGTGTCCAGTGGTGGGTTAAAGTGGGTAAAAAATCATCAACAAAATAGGGCATTTAGTAGTCGTGTCATCATTTAAAGGTTCATTTCATTATACGGTTGACAATAAAGGTCGCATTAATATTCCTGCAAAGATGAGGAAAAATCTTGCACCCGAAGCGAATAATTCGTTCGTGATCACGCGCGGATTTGAGCCTTGTATTTTTGTCTACCCAAATGATGAGTGGGCAAAACGAGAATCGGAAATAGGAACATTGCAGCAGACTGATCCGAAGCATCGTCACTTTACACGAATGCTTTTACAATATGCTACGGATGTTGAATTGGATGGACAATATAGAATTGTTCTCTCAAAAGAATTGATAGAGTACGCAAAAATAGAAAACGAAGTTTTTATTCTTGGCGCATACGATCGTATTGAAGTGTGGAATCCGGCAGAGTTTAAAAAATATTTGGAAGGCCAGCAGGAAGATTACCTGACAGTAGCCTCAAAGGTTTTTGAAAAGAAAGTGTGATGATTCACTGTTACGTTCGCAGGGCATGCGGAGAAAATAATTATGTCGGCATATAAACAATCTCTGCAAATGCAACGGTACACAGAATGGTAACATCATCGTCGTATCATATTCCGGTAATGCTCAATGAAGTCATGGAGCATCTTTTTACCGTGAATAATGGAGTTTATGTGGATGGAACCTTGGGGGGAGGGGGACATGCAGAGAAAATTTGTGAACACCTCAATGATCAAGGTACGCTTATCGGTATTGATGCCGATGCAGACGCGATTCACGAAGCGGAAAAACGTCTGCAGCGTTTTCAACATAATATTCAACTAGTGAACGATAACACCGCACACATCGCAGCCATACTACACTCTTGTAATATTTCAACGGTTCACGGATTGTTGTTAGACCTCGGTGTCTCTTCTTATCAACTTGATGAAGCAAGCAAAGGATTTTCCTTTCGAGGCGATCAACGGTTAGATATGCGAATGGATCGCCGTCAATCGCTTGATGCGTATGCGGTGGTGAATTCCTACGAAGAAGAAGAGCTTGCTGATGTAATTTATCATTACGGGGAAGAGCGGTTGTCTCGGCGTATTGCTCGAAGAATTGTACAGCGAAGGGAAGAAATACCAATTGAAACGACCGGGCAGCTTGCTTCCGTGATTGAGAGTGTTGTCGGTGGAAAATTTGCCGTAAAATCTCTGGCAAGAGTATTCCAAGCGATCAGAATTGAAGTGAACAATGAATTACACCGGCTGCAATCCATATTACATGATTCTCTCGATTATATGGCTGTTGGCGGCAGGATCGTTGTTATTTCGTACCATTCTCTAGAAGACCGAATCGTAAAAACTTTTTTTCATGAATGTGCTGCGACAACAATTCCATCGGGCAACAAGTTTCAACCCGACACACCGCGCATTCCGGAATTGAGAGTGATTACCAAAAAACCGTTGGAAGCATCCGATGAGGAACAAAAGACCAATCCACGTTCGCGAAGTGCAAAAATGAGAGTGGCAGAAAGAATCTGAATTGAATGATCGTAGGTACATAAGGATGTATGGCAAAAAATTATTCTCGTAACCCAATAGATGTTGTAGATATGCCGAAGTTTAATGACAGGCAGTTCTATAATAACGCCATCTCTTTACCGCTTGATCCGCAGGAAAACGTGCCTGGTTACGCACTTCCTAAACAGAATGTTCGAAGGGTTAATACAAAAAAAAGAGCAAAAACATCAAATATCGTTGGAATTCTGTTTCTCGTTGCGACCGCCGCTCTATTATATGTAGGAAATGTTATCGCGGTTAATAATCTGGCAAAAGAAGTCAATGATCTGAATGTAAAGCATAATCAAATTATCAGTACCAATGAAGTGATCAAAGCAGAAATTAATCGCAAAGCGAGTTTAGAACGAATCAGTTTGATGGCGCAGGAAAAACTGGGAATGACAAACCCAAAAGAAGCACCAACGTGGTTTGAAGTAGATGGTGAAAAAGTAATTGAAATACAGAAAAATCTGCACCAGTAAACATAATCATACTATGTGGAATCCCTTTAAGAAAAATAATAACGAACAAACAGAGACACCTCAACAGAAAGATTATCACTATCGTCTGTTGACTGTGAAGATTTGTTTTCTGCTGGCATTTTGTGCTGCGGCAATGCGTTTGGTGCAGATTCAATTGCTTGATTCTGGAAAATATCAGGATATCGCAAAGAAACAGTATGAAGCGAGAGTGCCGCTCGTGGCACAACGGGGGAATATCTATGACCGGAACGGAAATGTTCTCGTAGCAAATTCCGAATTTGTTTCGTTTGCTGCCGATCCGAAGATTGCAGGAGACGATGCAAAACTTATCGCAAAAGAATTTTCTGCTATGACGGGAAAATCGGAACGGGAATACAATGCGAAACTCCAGAGCAGCAAACGGTTTGTCTGGATGGAACGGCATCTTCGTCCCGACGTTGCAGAAATGATACCGATGAAGAAATTAGGCGGAATCGTAAAAATGAATGAAGCAATGCGTCTGTATCATTACGATGAAATTGCCGGTCAGGTGTTGGGAGCAACAAACATTGACAATGTCGGGGTGAGCGGGATCGAGCAGCAATTCAACGATGTGCTTCGCGGACGAGACGGATATGTGATCATGCAAAAGGATGGTTTGGGAAGAAAACGTCCCTCTGTTGATTATCCGCGTGAAGAAGCGGTAAACGGACATTCCATCGAACTGACAATCGATCTACAGTATCAATCCATTGCCGATGAAGAATTAAAAAAAGGGATTGCACGGACGCAGGCCGATGCAGGTTTAGTGGTAATGATGCGCCCCCAAACGGGAGAAATTCTTGCGATGGCGAATTATCCGCAAGTGAATCTAAACAAAGTGCAGAATGCCGACGCACTGAAAAATCGCGTTGTGGCGGACATGTACGAGCCGGGATCAGTATTTAAAATTGTCACAGCTTCTGCAGCGTTGGAACAAGAAGGATTCACGCTAGAGAAACACTTTTATGCTGAAAATGGAAAATATAGAATTGAATATCCCGGTAAGAAGATCCGTTTGATTAACGATTCTCATCCATTGCGCGATGTAACGTTTTTGGAATCGATGGCATACTCGTCCAACATCGTCATGGCAAAAGCGAGCGATCTGATCGGCCAGGAAAAATTGTATAAAAAAGCGCGTGATTTTGGATTTGGAATGGCAACGGGAATCGAACTTCCCGCAGAAATTAACGGTCAATTAAAAAAGACTTCCGAATGGTCGAAGGCATCGTTGAACTCAATTGCGTACGGATATGAAGTCGGAGTGACACCGCTTCAGATTGTTTCAGCGTATTCAGTGATTGCCAATGATGGAATGTTAATGAAACCGTACATCGTGCAGAGGGAGAAGGATGAGAATGATCAGGAAGTATATGTGGGACAACCACAGATGATCCGTCGTGTCATTTCAAAACAGGTAAACGACCAAGTAAAGCAGATGCTGGAAGCGGTTGTAGAATATGGAACCGGTGTTTCTGTTAAAACACCCGGTGTGCGGATCGCCGGAAAAACAGGAACTTCACGAAAACATGTCGATGGAAAATATGAAGAGGGAAGTTATAACGCATCTTTTATAGGGTTTTTTCCAGTGGAAAAACCGGAAGTTGTCTGTTTGGTAATGATCGAAAAACCGAAAGCAGGGGGATATTATGGGGCGACTGCCAGCGCACCGATCTTCAAAGCAATTTCAGATCGGATCATCAACAATAATGGATTAATCGCAAAGACAATGATTGCAGAACAAAGTGTGCAGACGGTGAATCCAAAAGTTGATGCAACCGTCTCGATTCCTGATGTAGCAAATAAGGAGATGGATGATGCGGTTGCATCTTTAAAACAATCTGGTCTTGCAGCAAAAGTAATCGGGACAGGAGAAGAAGTGGTGCGGCAATATCCTCAAGCAGGAAAAAAAGTTGAACGTGGTTCCATTGTTCAATTGATGATGAATGAAACGGAACAGACCATTGCGGCCAGTGCTTTACGTGTGCCGGATGTGCGAGGACTAAGTGTTCGCCGTGCAGTAAATAAGCTGGCAGCAGAACAGTATGAAGTTTCCATCGTTGGCTCAGGAATTGTGATCAATCAATTTCCAAGCCCAGGTACTTCGATGAAGCAAGGAACAAAAGTGACGATCATGTGTGAGCCAAAAACGATTGCGACAGCTCAGCTTTATTAAATCAGTAACCAGATTGCAGAAAAAAGATCTCAGATTGTTTCAGAATATCAACGGGATGTTAGATCCGGAACGGATTATTGGCAGTTCGTTATTTTTGCCGTCATGAAATTTTGTAATCTTGAAAATTAATATTTAAAAATGACCCTCTCTGTATTATTACAAGGTGTACCTGTCTCCAAGATGTTCCAGACAACGTATGGAAAAATGGTGACAACGCACGATGTGAAAGTAAGCGGAATACAATATGATTCCCGTAAAGTACAACGAGAGAATCTTTTTGTGGCGTTAAAAGGTGCAGGTGTTGACGGACATACATTCTTATCGGCAGCGATTGCAAACGGAGCAAAAGTGATCGTGATGGAAGATGATCATGCCATTCCAGATGCAATGTGCATGCACACAGGAACAGTAAAAATTGTCGTCAGCAATACAAGAAAAGCATTAGCACAAATTGCGGCTAATTATTATGGCAATCCTTCGGCAAAGATGTCGATGATTGGAGTGACAGGAACAAACGGTAAAACGACCACAACATTTTTGATCAAACAAATGCTAGAATCGGATCCGAAGAATAAAGTCGGTTTGATCGGAACGGTAGAATATGCGATTGGCAATGAAAAACTTCCGGCAACGCATACCACACCGGAATCGCTGGAGATGCAGCAATTGTTCGAACAAATGGTGCAAAAAGGATGTACGCATTGTGTGATGGAAGTATCATCGCATGCACTGCAGCAGTATCGCGTACATGGAATCGATTTCAAAGCTGCCGTTTTTACAAATCTGACACAGGACCATCTTGATTATCATGGAACGATGGATCAGTATTTTCAGGCAAAGAAAATTTTGTTCGACGGATTAAGTTCTAAAGCTGTTGCAATAACAAATGTCGATTCTGAATACGGAACACGAATTGTAGAAGGTTGCAAAGCGAAGGTAATCACATATGGCGTAACGAATGCTGCAGATATAAAAGCAGAAAATGTTTCCGTCAGCGTGAATGGTTTTACTGCAATAATTGATAATAAACCTATTGCAACAACGCTTGTGGGAAGATTCAATGTCTATAATTTTCTCGGTGCGTTTGGCATAATGAAAGGATTAGGAATAACGCCGGAAGTTCACGTGTACTCAACGCTGATTCCGGCTCCGGGAAGATTCGATCAAATCCAATCTCCAAAAGGTTGGACTGCGATTGTTGATTATGCACATACTCCGGATGCGTTGGAGAATTGTCTTCAAACAATCCATGATGTGTTGCCGCAACGACGAAAAAACAAGATCATCACCATTTTTGGCGCAGGCGGAAACCGTGACATCACCAAACGTCCGAAAATGGGAGCAATTGCAGAACGGTTGAGTGATGTCATGATTGTTACATCTGACAATCCTCGTACGGAGGATCCAATGGAGATTATTAGCGATATCCTTGAAGGAATATCGGCAAAGGCAAAGCCAATAGTGGAATCAGACAGAGGAAAAGCAATTGCGAAGGGAATATCGATAGCACAGTCCGGTGATGTGATTCTGGTTGCGGGAAAAGGGCACGAGGATTACCAGGTAATCGGCAAAGAAAAGATTCACTTCAGCGATAAAGAAGAGATTTTAAAAAGTATTCATTGATTTCATGAAAAAGATTTCAACAAAAGACTTGAAGAATATCACCGGTGCGGAACTCATCAATGCTGAACTATTGAAGCGAAGAGTCATCTTCAATGTTTCTACAGATTCCCGTTCCGTGAAGAAGGATGATCTGTTCTTTGCTCTGAAGGGGGAAAAATTTGACGGTCATGATTTTATTGATACCGCTGTGAAATCAGAAGCATCCGTCATTGTTATCCATCGTGAGTGGGCAAAAAAACATGAATCATATTTTCGGACGTTTCCCTGCGTGTTTGTGATTGTTGACGATACAACAATTGCCTATGGAGAATTGGCACGGATTTATCGCAGAAAATTTGACATACCGGTGATTGCCATCGCGGGAAGTAATGGTAAAACAACAACGAAAGAGATGGTATCGGCAGTGCTTCGTACGAAATATGATGTGCTGAGTACGGAAGGAAATTTAAACAATCATATCGGCGTTCCGCAAACACTTTTTCGATTGAGAAATAAACATGATGCAGCTGTGATAGAAATCGGCACAAATCATTTTGGTGAATTGAACTATCTCTGCGAGATTGCAGAACCGACCCACGGATTGATTACGAATATCGGCAAAGAGCACCTGGAATTTTTTGGGGACGAAGAGGGTGTCGCAAAAGAAGAGAAAGCATTGTTCAGGTATCTCAGCCAGCATTCGGGAATTGCATTTGTCAATTGTGACGATACATATCTTGCCAGTGATTGTAAATCATTGAAACATACAATCGGCTATGGATCAGCAACAAAAGCAGATGTGCGTGCAAAAAAAATCCATATAGATGAATTGGGACAACCAGAGTTTAGTATTGAATGGACAAAAAAGAATATCTCGTTTGTTGTACAGCTTTCGGTTCCGGGACCACATAATGTTACTAACGCACTGGCCGCAAGCGCTATCGGTTTGAAATTGAAAGTGAAAGCAAAAAAAATTGTCGGTGCGCTTGAACAATTTTCGCCAGCGTCCAAGCGAATGGAAGTGATGAACTATAGCGGCATCACAATCCTGAATGATACCTATAATTCCAATCCGGATTCTGTGATTGTTGCATTAAAAACTCTGCAATCGTTCAGTGCGACAGGAAAAAAAGTGATTGTTCTTGGCGATATGCGGGAACTTGGGGATGCCTCAAAGCGGGAGCATACGAATATCGGAGTGATTGTTTCAGAAATGGGATTCGATCAATTGTTCACCATTGGGCCGTTCTCAAAATATACCAGCGAAGCATTTGGCGCTGCGGCAAAGCATTATGAACTGAAGGAAGAACTCTCGAATGATTTGAAAAAACAATTGAGCAATGGTGATGTTGTGCTGATAAAAGGTTCACGCGGAATGAAAATGGAAGATGTTGTACATCGTTTGACGAATACAAACGGACAACTTGAAGCAAAGGACATTCACTGATGCTGTATCATCTGTTATATTGGATCGAACAAGTATATCACCCGCCGGGATTTGGTGTGGTGAAATATCTTACGTTCCGCGCCGCTATGGCTGCCATCACCGCATTGTTCATCAGCTTCATCATTGGCGGAAAAGTAATAAAGATGTTGAAAGCAAAAGGAATCGTCACAACGTACCGCGAAGGTTCTCCTGAGAAACATAAATTGAAAGCGGGAACACCGATGATGGGAGGCATCATCGTCATTGCCGCAATTCTGATTCCAACAATTCTTTGGGGAGATCTGACCAACACATATGTGCAGATGATCATTCTTGTTACGGGCGGACTTGGTATCGTCGGGTTTATGGATGATTATCTGAAGATCGTCAAAAAGAAAAAAGAAGGACTCATCGGCTGGTATAAGATTATCGGTCAGGTGTCGATTGGATTGATCCTTGGATATGTTCTTTATTCGATGCCGGAATTGAAAGCGATCAACGCGAACACTGTAACCACAGTACCGTTTTTTAAGAATTTAGAATTTGATTTTGGAATTTTATATATACCGCTTGTCATTTTCATCATTACTGCAACATCAAATGCAGTGAACCTGACCGATGGACTTGACGGTCTTGCTATTGGCACATCCGGAATTGTTGCGATGACGCTTGGAATCATCGTTTACATCTCCGGAAATATTGAATTCAGCAGTTACTTAAACATAATTTATCTGCGTGGAAATGGCGAGCTCGTTGTGTTTTGTATCGCTCTTGTCGGCGCCTCGCTCGGATTCTTATGGTACAACTCATATCCTGCTCAAATTTTTATGGGTGATACCGGTTCGCTTGCGCTCGGGGGAGCAATCGGAGCGTTGACAGTCATGGCTAAAAAAGAACTAATTCTTCCGATTCTTGGCGGAATATTTTTTATGGAGACCGTCTCAGTAATTGTGCAGAGATTGTATTTCAAATACACAAAGAAAAAATATGGCGAAGGACGCCGCGTCTTCAAAATGGCGCCAATTCATCATCATTTTGAATTGTTAGGTTGGGCTGAGCCGAAAATTGTTACACGATTCTATATTCTGGCAATACTGATGATGATCCTGAGTTTGACAACATTTAAGGTACGGTAGTAATAACGTGAGTATTCAAGCGGTATCCGGAAAAAAAGTAAGTGTCATTGGAGCAGAGCGGAGCGGTGTAGCTGTTGCACAATTGCTTCATTCGCACAATGTAAAAGTGTTCGTCAGTGATTTTGGAAGCAGCGAAAGCACGCAGCAGCATATCGCAGAACTTCGGTTGGGAAACATTGCCGGTGAATTCGGCGGACACAGCGATGCGGTTTATGATTGTTCGGTCATGGTGATAAGTCCCGGTGTCCCAACAAATGCACCGGTAGTTTTGGAAGCACAAAAACGTGGAATAAACGTCGTTGCAGAGATTGAAGTTGCAAGCTGGTTTTGTCAAGGTCCAATTATTGCGATTACAGGCAGTAACGGAAAAACAACCACCACAACATTACTCGGGAGGATATTCAGCGATGCAAAGAAAAAACACGTTGTTGCGGGTAACATTGGAACGGCATTCTCATCACTCGTTTTGGACGTTGATCCGGAGACTGTTGTCATTTTGGAAGTGAGCAGTTTTCAGTTGGACTTTATCAATACATTTCGTCCGAAGATAGCGGTCATTTTGAATATCACACAGAATCATCTTGACCGGTATAACAATTCAATGGAACAATATGCTGCGTCAAAAGCACGAATGGTGATGAACCAAACAGCAGAAGATTTTTTGATCAGCAATGCGGATGATGAGTGGACTAAGAAACAAGTTAAAAGTCAAAAATCAAAAGTTATCCAGTTTAGTACGAAACGAACAATTGATGAAGGTGCATTTGAAGAAAATAGAATGTTAATGACGGTGATTGATCGTGAGGAACATCCAATTATCGCCATCGACGATATTTCGATTAAGGGTGAGCACAATCTGCAGAATGCAATGGCGGCGGCACTTGCGGCGCAATTGATGGGAATAAAACCGGCGCATATCAAATCAACTCTGCGAAATTTTAAGGGAGTTGAGCACCGACAAGAATTTGTGCGTGAAGTGAATGGAATTAAGTATATCAACAATTCCAAAGCAACAACGGTTGAAGCAGTGGAAATGGCGTTGAAAAGTTATAAGGATCCGATTGTATTGATCTTAGGTGGAAAAGATAAAGGAAATGACTATTCCACGATCTTTGATCTTGTGAAGAAAAAAGTGAAAGCAATTGTGGCGACAGGTTATTCTGCCGATACGATTGTGAAAAATTTCAGCGAGATAGTTCCCGTCACCAAAGTTGCAACAATTGGTGATACAAAACCAAATATTGAATCAATGAAAAAGGTAATTGAAACCGCAACATCGTTATCAATAAAAGGAGATGTCATTCTTCTTTCACCTGCCTGCACGTCGTTCGATTGGTTTAAGGATTACGAAGAACGCGGAAGAGTATTCAAACAGTTAGTAAATCAATTATAATAATTCATGGCATCAGAAAAAAATCATATTGATCGAATTACATTATTTGTCGTGTTGATGTTGATGGTCGCGAGTACCGTTGTGGTCTACAGCGCATCATCGACATGGGCGATGCAAAAGATGCAATCGGCGAGTGGTTTGGTAAACAAACATATCGCCAAAATTCTTGTTGGTTTGGTTGTTATGTTCTTCGCCATCAATTTGGATTACAAAAAATATAAACCATTGACCAAATGGGTACTGATCGCTTCCATCGGATTGTTGTTTGCAACACGAGTACTTGGTGGAGAAGTGAAAGGAGCAGCACGCTGGCTTTCTGTCGGCGGATTTTCATTGCAACCATCGGAGATTGCAAAGTTTGCTCTGTTGTTTCATCTGGCATATCTGCTCTCTAATAAACGAGAAAAGCTTGCAGATTTCAAAACGGGATTTATGCCGTTGATGATCTGGATCGGGCTTGTCGTTTTATTGGTGATGGTTCAGCCGAACTTTAGTACCGGTTCTATGATCTTTGCGCTCGGAATGATTTTGGTCTTTGTTGGCGGCGCAAGAATCAAACATGTATTGTTGTCGTTGTGCGGACTGATTCCCGCATTGCTCATTTACATGGTCAGTGCGCCGTATAGAATGAAACGTATCCTTTCTTACGTTGGATTTGGAAGTGATGAGTCCATAACATCAACCGCGAATTATCAATTGCATCAAGGGATTATCGGTTTTGGTAACGGAGGAATTTTTGGCGTTGGAATGGGACAAAGTAAGCAACGCGATTTGTTTCTTCCCGAATCATACGGCGATTTCATTTTTTCAATTGTTGGCGAAGAATATGGATTGATCGGCACGATCATCTTTATCGGGTTATTTTTAACAATTTTGCTTCGCGGATTGAAAATAGCAAAATATGCACCGGATGATTTTGGGAAATATTTGGCAATTGGTATTACGTCGACAATTGTTTTGTATGCAATTGCCAATGCCCTTGTCACACTTGGATTGGCGCCGACAACAGGCGTGCCGATGCCGTTCGTCAGTTATGGCGGAACGGCGATCATCTTTTCATCATTTGCGGTGGGCGTGTTGCTCAATATCTCTTCCCAGACGGATCTTCATCCTCGGGAACGACAATTTATAGAATCGGTTCCTATGAGTATAGAACCGGCTGTCGGGAAAATCTATTAATGACGACAATTCTTTTTGCCGGAGGCGGAACAGGTGGCCATTTATATCCAGCCATTGCAATGGCAGAAGAGATTTTGAAGATACAACCGGATGCGAAGATTGCATTCGTAGGAACAAAAGAGAAAATAGAAGCACGAGTCGTTCCAGAAAAAGGATTTGCGTTCTATACAATATGGATCAGCGGATTCAGCAGAAGAGTGAGATTGACAAATATTCTTTTTCCGTTGAAGGTAATCGTGTCGCTGGTTCAATCGTTCTTTGTTATAAAAAAAATCAGGCCGGATATTGTTGTCGGCACCGGCGGATATGTCTGCGGACCGATCCTTTTTGTAGCTTCGTTGATTGGAATACCGACAGTGGTTCATGAAAGCAACAGTTTTCCGGGCGTCACGACACGATTGCTTGCTTCGAGAGTCACAAAAGTATTTATCACATTCGAGGTAACAAAAAATTGGTTATCGCCGTCAGCAAACATTGAACGTGTTGGTAATCCAACGCGCGAAGAATTATCTCAGGTTTCACGAATCGAGGGATGTAAATATTTTAATCTCGACTCGAAAAAAAAGACAGTCTTTGCTTTCGGTGGAAGTCTGGGTGCGGCATCAATCAACAAAACGATGCCTGAATTGGTGAACGATGCAATCGCTAATGATTATCAGGTCATCTGGCAGACAGGAGAAACCGACTGGGAATCAGCGCGCAATATTCAACAGCATCCGAGCATTAAGATTATGAAATATGTGGATCGAATGGATTGCGGATATGCGGCGTCGGATGTTGTTGTTAGCCGTTCCGGAGCAACAACCTTAGCGGAATTAACACGGCTTGGAAAACCAGCAGTACTTGTTCCGTATCCCTTTGCTGCTGCAAATCATCAAGAAATGAATGCTCAAACCATGGTGGAAGCGGGTGCAGCAATAATGATAAAAGATTCCAAACTGAAAGAATCACTTTTCTCAACAGTGCGTGGTTTATTGTTTGACGATCAACAGCGGGTGACAATGGGGAAATTGAGTCTTCAGCTAGGAAAACCTGACGCTGGAAAAGAAATTGCAGAAAAGATCGTAGCGTTAAAAAAATGATATGGTTGACGGTACTCACTGTTATCTCCAAAAGGAAGAAAACAATTTTTTTCATGGTATGAAGACTCGGTAATGCGACACGAATTCAAATATAAATTGGACTTTTATTATCAGCAGGCGCTCATCTATTTAGTAACGCTGATTCTCTATGCGGGTGTGAGAGGAACAATCATCCAGAACAATTTCACCGTCGTGTTTGATGATCCAATCATATATATCATCGCATTTTTTGTGGGCGTTGCAATTATCACGTTACTGCTCAACCGAATTCGTGACCGAAAAGTAATCATTACTGACGATGAAATTATTTTTCAACATCGATTTAATCGTCATTCCATTGCCATTCACGATATCGAATGGACGCATATTGGGAAAGAACGGTTGGTACAAACTGCGGGGCGATTTCAGATCATCGTTATTAAAACAAAACATCGTCGCCGTGCATTTAGGATCCGGCTGGGACGATATGAGCGGGAGAGGGAATTATTGAAACTGATAGAACAGATTTCAGAACGGACTCCCAAAAAGCAAAAAGGGTTTCAGTTTAGAAAGAAGTAGGTGAGCAGATGAGTCATTGAGTAGTTGAGATCCAAACTTTCACTACAAAAGTATGAATTCTTATCACTAAAAAATAATCGAAACATTAAACGGTTTAAATAAAATTTTGATGCAAAATCTTAACTACTCAATGACTCAACTACTTAAATACTGATATGTTTTCTTCCATAAAGAAATTACACTTCGTCGGCATCGGCGGAATAGGAATGAGCGGGATTGCCGAAATTCTGCTTGATCAAGGATTCAACATCAGCGGATCGGACCGCGCAATGAGCGATGTGACTGAGCGTTTGCAGTCTCTCGGTGCATCGATTTACGAAGGACATAAAGCAGAAAATATTGCTTCTGATGTTGATACACTCGTTTATTCATCGGCAGTCATCAACGATAATCCCGAAGTGCAGGAAGCAATCCGAAGAAAAATCCCGATTGTTCGACGAGCGGAAATGCTGGCAGAAGTAATGCGATTGAAATACGGCATCGGCATTGCCGGCACGCACGGAAAAACAACCACCACATCGATGACTAGTTTGGTGCTGATGGAAGGAGGCCTTGATCCCACCGTGATTGTTGGCGGAAAATTGAGCGGTCTTGGTGGAACGAATGCGCGGCTTGGTAAAGGTGAATTCATTGTAGTAGAAGCCGATGAATTTGATCGTTCATTTTTGTCGTTGACACCGACCGTTGCAGTCATGACAACATTAGAGACAGATCATCTTGATTGTTACCGCGATCTAGAGGATATCAAGGGAGCATTTATTCAATTTGCAAACAAAGTTCCATTCTATGGATTTATCGTGTTGAACCTTGATGAACCTGCGTTGCAGGATATTCTGCCGCAACTTAGTAAGAAGAAGATTATTACGTACGGACTTCAATCACCTCAAGCTGATGTGCAGGGAGTAGATATTCAGCACAAGGAAAACAAGACGATATTCACCGTTGTGCAGGGATACACGGAACTTGGTCAAGTAACTTTGCAGATTCCAGGAAAACATAATGTTCAGAATGCTCTTGCCGCAATTGCCGTTGGATTGAATTTAAATGTTCCGTTCGAAAAAGCAAAAGCAGGAATCGAAAAGTTCACCGGGGTATATCGACGCTGGGAAAAGAAAGGTGAAGTTCGAGGCATTGTTGTCTATGACGATTATGCGCACCATCCCACAGAATGTAAAGCAACACTGAGCGGCGTAAAATCTGGCTGGAGAAATCGAGTTGTCTGTGTGTTTCAGCCGCATTTGTACTCCCGCACGCGAGATTTTTACGAAGAGTTTGGCAAAGCATTTTTATTAGCTGATGTGCTGATTGTAACAGATGTTTATCCCGCACGTGAAGAACCGATACAAGGTGTTACGGGTGAATTGATCGTCAATGCTGCAAAGCAATACGGACACAAAGAAGCGCATTATGTTCAGGAGAAGAAAGCAGTCCCAGCATATTTAAAAAATATAACAAAAAGCGGAGATATCGTGATTACAATGGGTGCTGGAGATATCTGGAAATTCGGCGAACAATTTCTGAAGGATCTACAATAGAGCTCATCATCCAGAGAAAATTCTGTTTGAACTGGTAAGTAACATTGAACGATGGAAAATGAACAAATACATATTGAACGGGAAGAAGAAGAGCCAACACATGGAAAACGTGTATATGTCTATTTTGCAGTATTAACACTAGTGATACTGACAATTTTTGGCATAAAAGCAAAATGGCAAAAACATGTCCCGGTAAAACAAGTGACAGTGGAAGGAATTAGCGTAATCTCCAAAGATGAGATTGTGCGATTGATGAAGCTTCCCCTGAATGTTCCGATGTATGAACTTGATTTGTCGGCGCTTCAACACAACATCATGGCAAATAGTTTTGTTAAGCGAGTAGTGATTCAACGGGATGCCCCTTCTACATTGCGGGTGATCGTGGAAGAACGAACCCCAGCGGCGATTCTTCTGGCAAACGATCTCTATTATATCGCGTCGGATGGAACTGTGCTTCCGTACATCGCATCATCCGAGACATATGATATTCCCGTGATCAGCGGTGTCGATTCGCTCAGCGCAATCAAAACTGGTCAGCGATTATTTAATGCCGATGTGGTGGAAGCATTGGAGATCATCAACGCTTCAAAAATGACGAGTGATAATATTTTCCATTCCATCTCGGAGATACGACTTCGTAAAGGACATGATCTTGTCCTCTATTCATTCGAATCAGGCATTCCGATCATTTTTGGAAAAGGTGATGCTGCCAAAAAAATAGTGAAGTTGGATGCCTTTTGGCAAAAATTTATTCAGAGCAATGAAACAAATGATATTCAATACATTGACATTCGGTTTGATGACCAAGTAGTGGTGTCGAGAAAATCATAATCTATCATCGGCAGATCGACATGAATGCTGTCCTGCCATAAACAAACGAACATAATGAACGAACATATTTACGTTGGATTAGATATTGGAACAACAAAGATCTGTGCGATTGTCGCCTCAGTCAATGCAAACAATGAAATTAATGTTCTAGGCATTGGTAGAAGTAAATCGGAAGGATTAACTCGCGGAGTCATCACGCATATCGAGCGGACAGTCGATTCAATCAAAGCAGCAATCCATGATGCTGAAGCTCAATCGGGTGTGAAAATCCAATCCGTTGTTGCAGGAATTGCGGGAGATCATATTCAAAGCTTCCAGAGCCGCGGAGTGGTTGCTATCAGTGGAGCGGAACAAGAGATTACTCAATCCGATGTTAATCGTTTGATTGAGGATACAAAAAAGATTGCGTTGCCTTCGGACCGAAAGATTCTTCATGTCATTCCGCAGGAATTTATTGTTGATGGACAAGATGGTGTGTACGAGCCGGTCGGTATGTCTGGCGTGAGAATGGAAGCGACAGTTCACATCATTACTGGACTTGTGACAGCAACACAAAATATTATTCGTTGCGTCCAACGCGCGGGAGTTAGTGTCAGTGATATTGTTCTGGAACCGTTTGCTTCGAGTGATGCAGTACTGGAAGGTGAAGAAAAAGAAGTCGGCGTTGTTTTGATCGATATTGGCGGCGGTACAACCGATCTGGCAGTATTTGCGGACAGAACTATCCGTCACACCGCTGTGATCGGAATAGCTGGAAGCAAAGTGACCGATGATATTCGACGCGGACTCGGCATCCTCACCACGCAGGCGGAAGAGATTAAATTAAAATACGGTCATACACATATTACATCTATAGCAGAGAACAATCCGTTTACGATTCCCGGAATCGGAGGACGCGAGCCGATGACGATTGATACGCAAATGCTCTGTCAGATTATTCAGCCTCGTATGGAAGAGATTCTAGAGATTGCAGCATTGGAGATTAAACGATCAGGATATCAGAAACATTTATCTGCCGGAGTGGTATTGACCGGTGGTGGCGCATTGGTAAAAGGGACTGCTGATCTTGCGCGGGAAGTATTAGGAATGCCGGTGAAGATCGGAATTCCTAAAGGATTTCGCGGCGGTTTCGTCCGGGAGATTGAAAATCCAATTTATGCAACAGGTGTTGGTTTAGTGCTGCACGCTATTAAAAATCGTGCAAAAGGAACAGCGTCTAACGTTTCGGAGACAAAAGTGAAAGGTGATAAACGAAATATTTTGGACAGAATGAAAAGTTGGTTTGACGAGTTGTAAAGAAGCAGATGTCAGTAATCAGATAACAGATAGCAGATGACAGGTATCAGACATCAGATTTTTTAGGGAAAGTAAGATGCACAATTTCAAGAAATTGAAAGTTTATGATAAAGCAATTGATCTCGGCTGTGAAGTAAGAAAAATGTTAAAGAAGTATCCAAGAGACGAAATGTTTGCATTATCTCAACAATTCAGAAGGGCAGTGGACTCAATCGCTCTAAACATTGCTGAAGGATCTGGCAACAGTTCCAACAAAGAATTTTCAAGATTTTTGGATTATTCAATTCGTTCTGCATATGAGTGTATCTGTTGTTTGGATATTTCAATGAAGAATGAATTCATCACTACAACTCAGCATGCTACCATGTTCACGCAAACTGATGAAGTAATTGCTATGCTCATCGGACTTCAAAAGAAAATTCAGGAATAACATTCATCTGTCATCTGATATCTGACGACTGATAATCTAAATGAAAAAAGTAAACAAATAATTTTTTTAACTAACATCCACATAACAAAAAGGAGCAACCATGGCAATTGAATTTGACAGCCCAGCAGAAAACGGCGCAAAGATTCGCATCGTTGGTGTCGGCGGAGGCGGAACAAATGCCGTTCACAGCATGATCACACGCGGTTTAAGCGGCGTAGATTTTGTTGCAATCAATACCGATGTGCAGGCATTGGAACGAAATTCGTCAACATCCAAAATCAGGATTGGAAAAAACCTCACACGCGGTTTGGGCGCGGGCGCTGATCCATCCGTTGGACAACGAGCAGCGGAAGAAGATAAAGAAGAGATCGCACGTGTTCTTGCGAACAGCGATATGGTATTTGTTACTGCCGGTATGGGTGGCGGAACGGGAACAGGCGCTGCTCCTGTCATTGCAAATGTTGCCAAGAGTCTGGGTGCATTGGTGGTTGGAATTGTTACAAAGCCATTTACGCACGAAGGAAAAAAGAGAATGGCCCAAGCGGAATATGGTATCGAAGAATTGCGTAAACATGTCGACACGCTTATCGTTATTCCAAACCAGCGTTTGTTGACCATCGTAGACAAAGCAACGCCAATCACGCAAGCATTTGAAGTCGCAAACAGCGTGCTCTATAATGCGACACGCGGAATCTCGGATATTATCACCGTTCCCGGCTTGGTCAATCGTGACTTTGCTGATGTGAAACGGGTGATGCGTGATATGGGTGATGCATTAATGGGAACAGGAATTGCCACCGGCGAAAATCGTGCAACAGAAGCAGCCAACATTGCTATTTCCAGTCCGCTGCTTGAAGGGGTCGATATTAAAGGTGCACAGAAATTGCTCGTCAACATCACGGGTGGTCAGAATCTTTCCATTCAGGAATACGACGAAGCAATTGCGATCATCTCTGAAGCGGCGGGCAATGATGCTGAAGTGCTTGCGGGTGTGGTGGTGGACAACAATCTTACAGACGAGATCATGGTCACTGTGATTGCTACTGGTTTCAACAAAACTTTGATAAAACCACAGCAGCAGGATCGTTTTGCAGCAGCACGCACACGAGGCATTCAGGTCGATCATATTCCGACCGGAGTTCGCGATCTGCAAAAGTTCGATACACCAACGTATCTTCGCCGGGGTGTAACGGTAAATCCGTTAACATCGCAGGATGAGCCGAAAGTGCATTCCATCGAACAGAATCAGCAGGATCTTGATAAGCCGGCGTTTCTCCGACGCATTATGGATTAAAAACAGAGATCAGATTTTTAGACATCGGATATCAGACAACAAGCCCGCGTGATGAGCGCGGGTTTGTTGTTTCAGAGGACGATGTCAGACATCTCTATGCATAATCAATAGGTGTCTGACACCTAGCGCGGTAGGGATTACAATGTTGCTTCTGCCGTAATCACTTTATATCTTCCCGATGAACTTTGGGGAAAGAATTGGAATTTCACTCATCACATATTCCTCCGTTGTTACGAAAAGTCCTTGACGGATCGGCATCGTTATCAGAAACGAACGTGCTTGTTCGTCATGCTCACCATTTTGCGCTCATGCGGTTGAAACAGTTGATTGCATCCGGCAGGCTTCACTTACAATCATTTCCTCTTACGATTGAGTCGACTGCTATCGATTGTATTGCCGAATTATTTGAACGGGATAGCGACGGAGTGTTTATTGAATTGGAACATTTCTTTTCTGTCGAGCATGATCTGGATCTTTTGACAGATGATGATGTTACGGCACTTTTCCGCTCGCTTGTTTTCACTAAGCTTCACGATGGCATTTTTACTTTATATCGGGAAAATGATCCCGTGTTAAGTAAGATTCTCCGCAACATGAAGATTGCTCTTCGACAAAGCACAACATTGCGAGTTGAACAATATCTGGGAATGGCCATGGTGGTATATGCTTCGGATGAAGATCGTATGCACTTACCGGCACATTCTATTGAAACAGTTGAGCAATGCTTTGCGAAATCTCTGCGCGGCGTGAAACATATAACACAATATCTGGCCGCATTCGAGCACTTGATTTCAACATCGTTAGATAGTCGAAATATGTTCTCACTGATCGATCTTTGTGTTTGCATCAAACGTCATATTATGAATCACCAAATTCCGTTGAATGATGCGCTTTCCATGGAAGGGCTTTTATTTGATCAGGATGCTGTTACTCTTGTTGAGAGTGCACTAAAGCATATACGGAAGGATCTCTATCAACGCTATGTTGCAAAGAAAAAACTGAACGAAGAAGAATTCACAGGATATATGAATGCTATTGATCATATGATACGTGATACATTCTTACATAGCGACGGAAGTGAAAAGAATTACGGTGAGTATTTACAGCATCATTTGCCGGAAATATCATACACCGAGTATCGAGAGTATCACAGAAAACAGTTTGAATATATGGTGAAACTTTCAAAAAAAGCGGTGCGTGAACGCTTAAGAGAATTACTTTAGAAACTCTTTCTGCCATGCTCAACGTATGACAGGATATTTAAACAACGTAAGAAGGTAATACGGTAATTCATGAACCATTATACCGAACATATATTAGATCTTTACGTTCGCAACAGCGAACAAATTGCCAATGATCGAACTGATATTGAACAGCACCTTTCACAATGTGCAGGATGCCGTGCTGTTGCAGAAGATCTTCGCGAATTTTATCTGTTGGCAGAAAACGGCAAGAAACAATTGTCCGCACATTCGGAAGAGGAAGATGCGCTAATTGTACAACCGGCCTATGTTCGTTCGCGACCGTTAACTAAAATCCAAATGCCAAATTCAATTCCTGCACGTCTCTGGCAATTTGTTCGAAAGCGCCCCATCGTAGGATCCGTTTCAATGTTTGGTTTGGTTACTTCAATGATATTCTTCGTCAAAATGTTTATTCCATCCGAAGGAGGGAACCCCGAATATCTTCGAATAAACACTTCTCGTTCCCAAGTGGAGATTTATAATCATGAATCAAAATTGATGTGGTCACAATCTTGGAGAGAAGGTGTATATGACTCATTTATGGAGGAACAATTCAGCATTACCAGCAGCGTTGTTTCGGATATTAATAATGATGGCAAGAACGAAATTATTTCGCTGATTCCAACATTAAACGGAATTGAAACCCCGGAAGGGAAAGTTCTTCTTCAAGTTATTACAGCTGATAAAAAAATTCTTTTTACAAAAGAACTTGGAGACAATATTCATTATGACCAAGAGGAGTATTTTCCACAGTTTTCGGAGAGGGGAGTTATTGTTGATGATTTTGATGGAGATGGAAAAAAAGAGATTATTGTGGGAGCTCCTCACCGTCATTCACCCTATATTCTCTATCGACTCGATTCACAGGGAAACATACTTGGTGAATATCTGCACTATGGCCATTTTTGGGGAATTTACAATGTTATACTTGACGGTAAAAAAACAATTGTTGCATGTGGTATTGATGACAAGTATGACAAGCCAGTGGTTGTTGGCTTAAATCCACAAAAAATAATCGGGAAAACTTCTTCTACCACGCAACCGGAATTTGGATTGCCAACAACAACGGCAGAAGTCTTTCAAATTGCAATGCCGCGTTCTCTTTTTGACATTGGTGAAAACCCAAAACCAAGAGTAACGTCAAAGATTATTGAAACAAAGAACAGTCTTACCTTTGGTGTTGCGAACGCCATTCCAGACAGTAATGGTATTCCGTATAAGTATATTGAATATACATTCACAAAAGAGATGCGGATTCATGACGTTCGTGTTACAGATTGGTCTCGCAGGGTATTTGAACGAAGAAAAAAAGAGGGAACTATTAAAGAGAATCTGGACAATACATATCTGGAAGGATTGAAAACCAAAATTCAGTATTGGAACGGGAAGCAATGGCAAGAAAAATTTGTTAAACTTGATGGATCAATAGTAGAGAGTCAGACTACAATGCTCTCATCTCCTTATTATTACGATTATAACCGCAGTAAAAATACCGTTGTTATTTTTGATAAGGAGGATCATATATTGTGGGAGAAAAGAATCAAGGAAGATGTTGCTTCAATAAAAGAATTTAGCACATCCTCGGTCATTTATCGGACATTGATTGATGATGTTAATAGTGATGGAAAAAAAGAAGTCGTCACTATTTTGAATTTTGCCGCCGATGAAAATATATCTACCAACATCAGGATATTTGATGGGAAGGGGAATAAGACAAGTACATATTCTGTTCCATTTCAACATATTCAGTATAAATCAAAACAGTACAATACCAAGTTTTATCCTTCTAGCATCGTTTTTGGGGGGAATAGTAAAAAGACACTTTTTGCTATGTTTGGTAACGGCCGGTCACCGTCCGCTTTAGTTCGTTTTGATGAACAAGGGAAAATTATTGGAACATTTTGGCACTATGGACAATGTGCAATGACATTTTTTGATATAGATCATGATGGAAAAGAAGAATTACTTCTCAATGGTATTAATGACACAGAAGATGAAGCCAATCGATCTTTTGCTGTTACCATCGTCCTTGATCCAGATAAAATTCTTGGAAATTATGAGTGCTCTTCGACAAAAGGATTTAATCTTCCTTCATCGAATGCTGAACTCTATTATGTACGATACCCAAACCCTGAAGTAAGTAACCATGTTACAACCAATTTTGGAGCATCAAATAGCTCCAATAAAGGTGACAAACTTCTTCGTGTACTCAATACAGCATATGATGGTGGATTAGCGGTAGCGTTTGAGTATTTTTTTGATTCTACCTTTACCGTAAAAGATGTAAAATTTGATTCCGGAATGTTGATGAAGCATAATCAACTGTTTAAGGAAGGGAAACTGAAATATCCCATTAATGACCAATATGTGAATTCTCTCAAAGACTCATTGCAGTATTGGAATGGTGTTGCTTGGGTCAATACACCTACAAAAATTAGAGGACAATTGAGTCTTAAATAAAAATCTTCAAAGTTACACCGTTCAATGCCTTTTGAAAAATATTTTTCAAAAGGCATTTTTATTTCTTTATAGGTCTGCCAATGGAACGATATATGTATTTATACAAGCACGACATTTCGCACTGTATTTAAGAAAACAAACCATAGTTTTATGATGAAAGAAATCTCTCACCAGCTCACGCCATATAACAACAACTCATTCGATTGCTGTCGCAAGGTTTTACGGAGAAAAAGTCGCTCAAAATATATCAGATAACTTTGTCCTTGATCATTTCAACTACGAACTTACGTAGTTGACTAATGGAATAATAATGGTTACATCACACCCATTAATAATGATGTTTTCTAATCATAGCGGTTAAATTGCAGCTACCTGCGAGTGCTACTCTCAGGATTATGAAAACATGATTGAGGTATTGCCTTGTATTTAATAGCATCACAAATTGATCTTTCATAGCCTTTTGAAAATTAAATTTCAAGAGGCAATTTTATTTTCAGCATAGGCCTACCAATGAAACGATATATATGCGTATTCATTTAAGTACGAAATCACGTACTGTGTTTTAGAAAACAAAATCATATTTATCATGGGGAAAGAAATTGCTCACCAACTTACGCCAAACGAAAAACAACTGCTCCAGTTATTGTCGCATGGACTTACGGAGAAGGAAGTTGCGCACCGAATGAATAAAAGTGTTTTTACGATCGATAAATATTTGCGAAGTGTCTTTGATAAGTTTGATGTTCATAATACAACAGCAGTGGTTGCGGAGGCGATACGAAGAGGGGAGATTGAATGATTACGTTCATATCTATTTAATGTTTGTAATATCACAATTACGATTGGATCTATTATTGGAGGTAAGATTTCATGAAAAAGAATAATGCTATTCTGCATATAATTCTACTATTACCTGTTATAAGCATCTCTATTTTAACAGCTGCTCAACCGGTAATCACCCAGATGCGAGATACGACAATAAACGCAGGAACAGTATTTCAGATAACGGTCAAAGCAAGCGATGCAGACGGGGACATGCTCGTTTTTAGCGCAAAGAACCTACCGTATGGATCTACCTTCGATCCGGAGACACATCAATTAAAGTGGACTCCTCAGAGTACAGACACAGGGCGGTATAAGGATGTTACATTTATTGTTAGCGACGGCTCAGCCAGTGACAGTACGATGATCGTCATAACCGTGATACGAAGTGCTAATAATCCACCAGTGATTACGCAGTTACAGGATACGACAATCAGCGCAGGGACAGTATTCCAGTTAACAATCAATGCAACTGACACAGATGGTGACGTTCTGGTATTTAGCGCAAAGAACCTACCGTATGGATCTACCTTCGATCCGGAGACACATCAATTAAAGTGGACTCCTCAGAGTACAGACACAGGGCGGTATAAGGATGTCACGTTTATTGTCAGCGATGGTTCAGCCAGTGACAGTACGATTTTTGCTATAACCGTATTACGCAGTGCTAATAATCCACCGGTAATCACACAGATGCAAGACACAACAATATATTCTGGTAATAATATTAGAATCACCATAAATGCAATAGACCTTGACGGAGATATTCTATTTTACATCGCAAAAAATTTACCATATGGATCAACATTCAATGCTGAATCGCATCAATTTAAGTGGTCAACTACAATTTTAGATACTGGTATTTTTAAGAACATTACATTTATTGTTACCGATGGAATAAATAGTGATAGCACAATAGTTACTCTCACAATTATTCCGCCGAATAGGAAAGCGGTAATCTCACTTTCATCCGTCTCTTTCATGTTTGGGAATATTAAATTGGGTCAATTTGTTGATAGTACTATAACATTAAGTAATATAGGAACTGATACATTAAAAATTACATCGATTACAAGTTCAAAAAGCTGTTTTAGTATTCGTCCGACAATATTGACTATCCCTCCTGGGTTGACCAAAATAGACACAATTCGATTTACATCAGATTCTATTGGAGTAAGAGGTGGGAAAATCTTTATTACGAGCAATGATGCGACAACGCCTGATACGATCAGTGTAAGTGGAAATGGAGTGGGAATACCTGTTTTGGTATTGAGCCGATCAAGTATTGGCCTGGGAAATGTGGTTCTCAATACTTTCAAGAAGGATACAATCACGATCTGGAACAAGGGAAGTGATACATTGAAAATCAGTAATATAATATCGACCAATACTCAATACAGTGCTGTACCGACCGTAAGGAGTATTCCACCTAACGGATCGCTGATAGATACACTGAAGTTCATCCCGACAGCCATTGGATCATCGAGTGCGAGAATACTTATCGCAAGTAACGATACGACCACTCCTGATACGATCAGTGTGAGCGGATTCTGTAGCGGAGTGCCTATTCTTGCATTGAGCAGAGCAAGTATCAATGTGGGGATAGTAGCTCTTAACACATTGAAGAATGATACAATGACAATCTATAACAATGGAACTGATACACTGAAGATTACCAATATTGCGTCAACCAATATGCAATACACAGCAGTGCCGACAGTAAGGAATATCCCACCGAACGGATCACTGATCGATACGTTGAAGTTCATTCCGACTGCCATTGGCACATCGAGCGCGAAGATACTGATCACTAGCAATGATTCAACCACACCCGATACGATCAGTGTGAGTGGATTTTGCGGTGGGGTACCAATCCTTATATTGAGTCGAAGAAGTGTTGACCAAGGAAAAATTAAGGTAGGTCAAACTGGACGAGATACAATAGTGATTCGAAATATTGGAACAGACACCTTAAAGGTAAGTAGTATAACGGCGTCGAGTATTATATGGAAAATATCGAAAAATGTGTTAATAGTTCCACCGAACCTATCTGTGATGGATACGATAATATTTACACCGAGTGTCATTGGTATAATAACAGGGAAAGTGGTGATTACGAGTAACTGCCAGACGAGTCCTGATACATTAACTGTTATCGGCTCGGGAGTGAGTACAACCGGCCCTGTGTTAACATTTAGTTCAACTGTGCTGGATTATGGAACAGTAAAACTGACAGACAAAAGGGATACTATTATAACAATAAGTAATGTTGGAACAGACACACTTAAGATCACTTCTATATTAAGCACAAAGAGTTGCTTCACAGTTCATCCTACGATTTTAACGATACCACCGGGACAAGGTAAGAGTGACACAATTCGTATGACGGCAGATTCGTTAGGAATACGAAGTGGGAAGATAATCTTCAGCAGTAATGATCCTTTTGGGCCTGATACGATCAGTGTGAATGGAAATGGAGTGGGAATACCTGTTTTAGTATTGAGCCGATCAAGTATTGATCTGGGAAATGTGTCTCTTAACGCTCTAAAGTGGGATACTGTGACGATATGGAACAAGGGAATTGATACATTGAAAATCAGTAATATAACATCGAACAATACTCAATACAGTGCTGTGCCGACGTTGAGGAATATCCCACCCAACGGTTCGCTTGTTGATACGATAAAGTTCATTCCGACAACCGTTGCGTCATCTAGTGCAAAGATACTAATTGCCAGCAATGATGCAACAACACCCGATACGATCAGTCTGAGCGGAAATTCACCGCAACCAATACTGACCCTGAATCAAACCAACTTTGATTGGCAGCTTGTTAACAAAGGAAAAGTCCAGACTAAAGAACTTCGCATAATGAACGGGTCGATAAACACTCTTGATATAGATTCGATCTATACAATGACTAAATATTATATGGTAAATAAATCAAAGGGAACAGTCTTAATGAACGAAACACTCCGTGTGATAATATCTTTTACAGCAGATACATTTGATATTTACACGGATACGCTATATTTGCGAAATACATCTGTTAACAGGTTGGTAAAAATTCAACTCAAAGGGGAGTCGCCATTGCCAGTATTGACTTTAATACCAACGATCTATCGCAAAGATACTATTGCCGTAGGTGATTCAACCGTACAAAAGTTTGTTATTAAGAATACTTCGGTGAATGATCTGATCTATCAAGACATCAGAAATAAATCAATCGCGTTTACTATTAGCGGTAATAATAGTGGCACCGTAAAAAGCCAGGATAGTATTTCTTTCTTTATCATATTCAAGCCGTTAACATTTCTTGAATATAATGATACCCTAATGATTACTTCAATGAGTGTTCAGAAGACATACCCACTGACGGGATTTTCCCCGTTCCCATCTATGACTGCGTCAGTTTCTACTCTTGATTTTGGAAATGTTTATAAAGATTCAACAGCCATCAAAACTATTTTGGTTAAAAATAATTCTATTAATAAATTAAGAATAGATTCTCTTAAAACATTAAGAAAACAAACAGGTGCGGTGTTTACTGTTAAATCTTTTACAGCTCCTGTGTTTGTTTCAAAAAATGATTCATCAATGTTTGCAATCATCTTCAAACCAGATACGATTCGCATGTTCAGCGACACGGTGTTCATATATTCTAATCAACAAAACGCAATCATCCCAATATCATTAAGAGGGGTTGGCAATTCGACTACATCATTTATTTTAAGCGATGACATTATTCCAAAACAATATAGTCTAAATCAAAATTTCCCAAACCCTTTTAATCCTACAACAATATTACGTTATGGTCTACCAAATAATAGTTCTGTTTCATTAAAAATATATAATGTTCTAGGTCAGCAAGTAGCAAATCTTGTCCATAGCGAACAAAGCGCAGGTTGGCAGAGAATTACTTGGAATGCAAATGTTTCAACCGGATTGTATTTTTATCGGCTTGAAGCTGTTGATGTCAATAATCCAAATAATCGCTTTGTGCAGGTGAAAAAGATGCTGCTTTTAAAATGAGAATACTAAACTTTGTAATGATTCATGGAATTGATTCTTAACCTTCGCAAGGTTATAGTCTTAAAGCACAAGCAAACCACCGCTTGGGCTTTTTTGATCAATTATTTTCCTTGACTACTTTCTCTTCTTATTGTTCCCAACTCTGTTTGGAAACGATATCCTACCGAAGCACAGCTTCGTACAATGGCTATCAATGAAACGCGAAGCAGTCTTTTACAATTCCAGTAAATTTCACAATGAAAGTTGCCTTCGCAGCAAGTATAACCGGAAGAGCCTATTTCTGGGCAAACATGAATAAGTTACGGTTTTTTTGCTTGAACAGGACAAAGGATGTAGTGAGCATCGCCAGAATAGTAATGAAACTGTCTTCGCCATTCAGCAGTGCAATAATTTTTTCGATTTTCCGTTCATTTCTTCCACTTTCTTTTTGTAAATTCTACGAGTCATTCCACTAACTGAATCATTCCTCTAAAGACAATTATGAAACATCTGGTTATTCTGCTCGGTTTCATTCAAATACTTGCTTCGCAAACTATTTATCAATCGCAATATCTCCAAAACCCGGAGATGACATTCGGGTATGTGGACAGTTGCGCAAAGTTATGGAAGGGAGCGTACGATCCGATCGGCGGCGGATTCTATGTGAACATCAACCGTGAGGGGAAACAATTCGGCTCGACGATTAAAAATACGCTGAACCAGACGCGTAACGCGTACGGATTTATCCGTGCATTTCAGATGACGGGTGATACATCATATCTCCGCTATGCACGATATGCTCTCGATTTTATGTATAAGTATTCATGGGATAAAACAAATACCGGCTGGTATAATGATCTGAATAGTGCGGGAACGCCCACCAATCCTTCCGCAAACAAAACAGCATTCTACCAACATTATGCAGTGCTTGGGATTGCAGCATCCTATGAAGCGACGAATGATACCATTGACCGAAATTGGTTGTTGAAAGGATATGCGTATAACGAATCAAAACTGTGGGATTCCACGCCGTCTACCTACGGCTATTATGATTATGTTGCGGCAAACGGAACCAATCCGATGGACAAAAGCTTCAACGCTACGGTTGATGCCATCACTACTCATGTGCTTCATCTGTATCTTATGACGGGTGAAGAAAAATACAAAACGCGTCTGCTGGAATTGGCGGATAATATGTTAACGTATATCGCCGCGAGCTCTAGTTCTCAGCAGATCGGGATCGCCGAATTATATACATCATCGTGGCAAATACGAAGCAGCAGCAATAATAACGAAACTAGAACAATTATGGGGCACGTACTGAAGACGGCATGGTGTCTTGCCCGGATCTACCAGTTGGAAAAAAAACCGCTCTATCTCTCCACGGCGGAAGCGCTTGTGCAAAATGTTCTGGATAAAGGATACGATCATCAGAACGGCGGACCGTATAAAGATTATAACCGCATCACCGGTGCGATGTTAATGAACGGAATTTCGGATACCGCAAAAGCATATTGGCAGATGGAACAGGCGATCACCTCCGGAATGATGCTGTATCAACTGACGGGGAAAGAAAAATATCTGAAGATGGCGGACCAGACGCTGGATTTCTTCATGAAATATTTTGTGGACCATGTGTATGGCGACGTCTTTGAGAATACGAACAAATACGGCGGCTTGATTGCACAATGGGGTACGAACAAAGGGAGCGGCGGGAAGGCGGCATACCATTCCATCGAGACTGGTTATTATACCTACTTGTACGGAGCATTATTGGTGAAGAAAGAGCCTGCGAGACTTTATTACAGCTTCAGTGCACAGCCACAGTCGCGTCAATTACGCATGCGTCCGATCGGAGTGCCTGAAGGATATCTGAAGATTGCGTCGGTAACACGAAACGGAAACACGTATGCAAATTATGATTCATCGAATCTTACCGTAACGCTCCCGGCAAATGTTGATGGAATATTTTCAGTGACGTATGCGCCTACGAAAAATTCTTTGGGTGTTGCATTGAACGATCATGTTCCACATGATTTTATGCTTCATCAGAATTATCCCAATCCGTTTAATCCAACAACAACCATTGGATTTACGCTTCAGGTTTCAGGATTCACATCATTAAAGATCTATGATGCGATCGGTAGAGAAGTGGCAACGCTCGCCGATGAATATCTTGAAGCCAGTGTTCAACATCAACGAACATTTCATGCCGGACAACTAGCAAGCGGAATGTATTTCGCCAAACTGCAAAGTGGCGGACATGTTCAATTGAAAAAAATGTTATTGGTTAAATAGTGCCAAATGGCACCTCAAAAAAAGCCCAAGCAAACCACCGCTTGGGCTTTTTCATGAGATTATTTTTCTTGACTATTCTCTCTTTATCGCTTACTATGCGGAAGCCCTTCCACGCCTTTGGTGTCCCAATGAGAATTTTTTAGACGTTCGAAGGGGAGTGAAAAACATACCTATTTAAGATAGCTGAAAAACAGTCTTAATTGTTGATGTAATATCCTATCTTGAACACCGCTTCACTTTTACAAAATATATTTCCTCTATAATAATAAAGAAGGACATTATTTCGGAAATCGTTTATACTTACCCGCAGATCACGGTAATGCCAAATGATAGTACATCTTGATTGATTCAAGATTCCTTTCCGAATAATACAGTCTTCCCGCTCACTTTTAATAAACAACCATTTGGGTGCATAATGAAAAAATTATTTCTTTTACTGTTTTTCTGCTACTGTTCTACACTATTGGCTCAATCCGTCCCCGTTACATTTCACTTTCGACCCGCGAATAAAAATTTTACCGCTCTTCGATTAGTCGGCACGATGAACGGTTGGAATAACGCTGATGATGCAATGAAAATGTCAGACGCGGACAATGACGGTGAATATACTATTACCATTCCCCTCACGGCCGGTACGGATTATGCCTATAAGTTTTGTATGAATGCCGATTGGGGTCTTGCGTATGGAGATCCCGATAATCCAAGAATCAACACTTCGGATAATGATAATTCAATGCTGCTCGTTAACGATCCAATGATCTCGTACCTTCTTCCTCGGGATAAAGACTCAAAAAATAAAGTGTATGTTGATACGTCAAAATACGGAAATCCAATTCGTGTGATTATTGCATATTCTACCGATAAACCGATTGATCCGTCAGCATTGATTGTGAAGATTGATGGCACGGCGTTAAACAACCCCGCGCAATATTACAATAGCACTTCGAAAGAATTTATTTACTTACCCAACCCTCCGTTATCTGTTGGTGACCATACAGTGAATGTGTCAATCTCTTCACCAGCAGGCACTGATACAAAAACAGCAACGTTCTCAAGAGATCCAAATCAGAAAGTATATAAAGTACCGGTGGATTTTTATTATGACCAGAATAATAAATCTGTTGTCTTCGCACAAACATTAACGGATGTTGCCGTTGTGGGGAGTTTTAACAATTGGAATGATTCATTTAATCCGATGAACAACATCTCCGGAAACGGAGTGTGGGAAACAACTGTTATGCTGGAGCCGGATACCATTGAATACAAAATTAAATTAAATAAAATATCATGGGAGAACGATCCTGATTACTCGACAATTAATTCTGTCAGCGGAAACAATCGTTTTGTTGTCGTCGCTGATACAATTTCGTCGCTGAAACTCCTTTATCCAATGGAGAATCAGACATTTCGAAAGGATACGACAGTTAAGTTTAAAATTCTCCTTCGTCCCGGGGCAACATCGAAAGGCATCGATTCAGGGAGTATCGTCATGCTGTATGATGGAAGTCCTTCGGTCCATGCATATCAATCTGATGGTACTGTCAATGCGGAAATAGCATTTTCAGGAGCAGGAAGACACACCGTTGAATGTACATTTAAGAATAAAGAAGGTATTTCTGCACATCAAATTTTTTCTTTTGGAATAACGACTGCATCAAAAGGAGTGTATACTGTTGACGGTATTGGAGATGAACAATATTCTTATCCGACAGGCGTGACAGCAGGTTCGGCCGACATTCTCTCCGTTGTGGTACAAGAAACCACTCTTCATGATTCACTGAAATTTATCATCCAAATGAAAACGATTGATGAACGGACAAGGATCGGATTGCTGATTAGCAATTCTGTTGTCGGTTTTGTGAATGATCCGCGGCAACTTGATATTAAACTTCCGGATTGGAACGGTCAAGGTGTGTTTGCCTCGATTGGTGTTCCGGGAAATAGCGTTCAAAACTCACTGGTTGAGAACAGATTTATGACTGCCAATAATCCCGTAACGTATCATACGGATTCCATCGCTGTGAATGGTGATGCTATCACAACAAAGAAATTCGAATTTACGGTGAGTCTTGCTTTTCTTGGCAGGTTTATGGGAGGGTGGACGCAGGAAAGACAATTTTCTCTCTTTTCGTATCTTGCTTCTACCGATAAAAGCGGAAACGGATATGAAGTAACAGTTGCAGAAGGAGGAAACGCCGCTGTAGAAGACCCCGATATCTATGATGCAGCGTTTATCCGAAGCAGTTTCTGGCAAAACAGAATTTTAAAAAACTATTCACCTTCCAATTCACGATTGGTTTTGCTTGACGGTACCGGAAGAGGATTGCTCCCTGTCACCGCTGATCAGATTTCGGATAGTCTCGCCAGTAAAGAAACATACGTGTCATTTTATACTCCCGGTGTTGAATATTGGTATTCCAATGTTACGGTGCGCGGTTCAGTTACTGATACGTTGCTCAAAAAAATCTCCTTTGTTTTTAATGGTACGGCAACAGATTACAATATCACCAATGGTAAATTTGATATTTCTGTGGTATTGAAGGAAGGCAAAAATAGTATTTTTGTAAAGATTGTTGATACAAACAATGTTACCACAACATCCAAAGAACTGGTGTTGACTTACACACCGGACAAGAAACCGATCATTCAACTCACGGGAACAGTGGATGGGAGAAAAATATCGCTGAATGCAACTGCAACGTCACCAATTGGTGAACAACTTAGTTATACTTGGGAAAGCGACGCAAACAATCCTGCAGCGGTGTCGATTCCATCGACAACAAACAGCGCTGATATCACACTCCCGAGTACGGATGGAGAATATATCTTTTCAGCACACGCAAGCGATACTAAAAGTAATTCAGCATTTGCAAAAATTACGGTAAAGGCTGTTGGCGATTCGATCTATCTCGCTTCGGCAGATGACAATTATCATGCAGCGTGGATCGATTCAGCGGTCATCTATGAAATATTTCCCCGCTCATTTTCCCAACAGGGAGGATTTCAAGGCATCACAGCGAATATCGGCAGGTTAAAATCTCTTGGAGTTAATACAGTGTGGTTCATGCCGGTGTTTGATGGGCCGACTGTGCACGGATATGAGACCAGCAATTATTATGCGTTCGAAAGCGACTATGGAACCAGCATCGATTTTGTCAATATGATTTCGGCCTTAAAACAAAATGGGATCAGAATTATTTTGGATCTTGTCATCAATCATACTGGCGTTACTCATCCGTTCATGCAAAATGTCTTCAAGCATAAAGGATATTCTCCATGGGCAGATTTTTATTTATGGTCGGGCGAACCGGGTGCATCGAGTTATCAATATTTCTTTGATTGGTCTTCATTGCCAAACTTGAATTATAAAAATCCCGACGTCAAAAAATATTTTATTGATGTGTCAAAATACTGGGTTCAACAGTATGGTATTGACGGATACCGATGCGATGTTGCGTGGGGAGTGGAACAACGAAACAATGTGTTCTGGAATGAGTGGAGAAAAGGGATAAAAAGTGTTAATCCTAATGTCTATCTTCTTGCTGAAGCTTCCTCATCCGACTCCTCTTTTTATCAGAAAAAATTCGATTCCGCTTACGATTGGGATCTGCGATCATTAATGATCAGTGTCTTAAATGGCTCCAATACGCTGGGCAATGTGCATAAACAAGTAATGAGATCGTATCCGAACTTTGGAAGGCCGTTCCGTTTTGTTGAGAATCATGATGAGACAAGAGCCGTATCGATGTTTGATAGTAAACGCTCTTTACTGATGCACACGATAGTGTTTACCCTGAACGGTATTCCTCTCATTTATTCCGGCGGTGAAGTAGGCGAAGCAACCCAGCGAAATATCATCAATTGGACTGATCCAAATATTCTTCAGCCGTATTTTGCACGGCTGGTTAAGATCAGGAAAGACTATATCTACAATCCAGTTATTAACCGCATCATAAACTCGGATACGGCGGCAGTATATTCATATTCATCCGTCAGCGGTAATAAAACACTTTTAACGGTCGCTAATTTTAAAAATACTTCTCCGACAGTGACTCTCGATGTCACGTCAATGCCGTACGATGGGAAAAGCACGTACTACCTTACAGACATGTTTACCGGTGTAGTCTATACCATTGTGCCGGCAGACAGGAAAGCAGTTTCTGTTACGCTGACAAATTATCAGGCAAGAGTCTTTTATTATGGACTCAATTCCATTCCCGTCTCTGTTCTTACGGAAAATCCTGTGAATATACCGAACAATATGGTAATCGAACAAAATTTTCCGAATCCATTCAATCCTGCTACTACGCTGCGTTACGGATTAACGGAAAATAGCAGAGTGAAAATTCAGATTTTTAATGTGCTTGGACAGGTGGTAACAGAACTGGTAAACGGAGAACAAACGGCTGGATGGCATGATGCAACATGGACTGCTTCCGTGTCGTCAGGGATATATTTTTATCGTATTGAAGCAACCAGCACAGGTGATCCTGGTAAACGGTTTGTTCAGGTGAAAAAGATGATGCTGATGAAATAATATCAGATTATTTGCAACAAAATCCCGAAGCGATTTTTGCTTCGGGATTTTTATTTTAATCAATCAACACCTTTGCAATCCTCTCCAACGCCCAATCAATCTCTTCTTTTGTAATAACGAGTGGTGGAGCAAAACGGATCACGGTATCATGCGTTTCTTTGCAGAGAATTCCATGCTTCATCAACGCTTCACAATAGGGACGCGCATTGGTGTCGAGTTCAAGGCCGATCCATAATCCTCGGCCTCGGATCGTTTTTATATGAGTGCATTTAATTTCTCGTAACTTTTCAAGAAAATATTTTCCTAATTCAAACGACCGTTCAATCAGATGTTCATCTATGAGTACATCAATCGCAGCAATGGCCGTCGCCGCTGCGAGTGGATTTCCACCGAATGTTGAGCCATGTTCACCCGGATTGAATACTCCCAGCACTTCTTTCTTAGAGAGAACAGCAGAGACAGGATAGAATCCACCGCTCAATGCTTTGCCGATGATGACTGCGTCAGGTTGAATTCCTTCATATTCATACGCAAATAACTTACCGCTTCGTCCCAGTCCTGATTGAATTTCATCAACAATCAAGAGAACATTATGTTCCTTGCATAAACGAGCTGCTTCGCGTAAATATCCTTCGGGAGGAATAATGATTCCCGCTTCTCCCTGGATAGGTTCCACAAGAAATGCTGCACTGTTTTTATTGAGTGCCTGTTTTAGTGAGTCGATGTTTCCAAATTCCACAATTCGAAATCCGGGAGTGAATGGGCCAAAATTATTTCGGTATGCTTCTTCCGTTGAGAATGAAATAATCGTCGTTGTTCGTCCATGAAAATTGTTTGATGCGCAGATGATCTCAGCTTTTCCATCAGGAATTCCTTTGACCGCATATCCCCATTTTCGTGCAGCTTTTACGGCGGTTTCTACCGCTTCGGCTCCGGAATTCATCGGCAACGAAAGATCATAACCGGTGACCTCATGCAGTTTTTTGTAGAGAAGTGAAAGCTTATCGTTGCGAAACGCCCGGCTGGTCAGCGTTACATTCTTTGCTTGTTCAATAAACGCTTGATAAATTTTCGGATGACAATGTCCTTGATTAACTGCTGAATATGCAGCAAGGCAATCTAGATAACGATTTCCGTCGACATCGGTCACCCAAACTCCCTCTGCCTTCGTGACGACAACATCCAAAGGGTGATAATTGTGTGCGCCAAATTGTTCTTCTAATACAATATAATCTTGAGTGTTCATAACGTTCTCCGCATTGCGCTAAGGATAAATAAATGAAAAAAACCGTCTCAGGTCTATTTGCGGAACGTTTTAGACTGTCGTTCCAACAGGCGAGTGTATGTAATTATAGTGTCCGCTTACGGACGCGGGGACGGAGCAGTGGTGATCGATATATCGGCGATATTGAGTGTGCGGATGGGTCGATCCGACAATCGCTGATAGAGATGCGCAAAACGTAAAAAAGTATATGAATTGAACGATTTCATTAGTATTAAATATAAAAATATTTGACGGTTTGTCAAGGACGGTTATATTCAATCTTGCAGTATTCTCCAGATGGATCTTCTCAGCTATTCCGGTCAATGGTTTGGCTTGTCAGAGACGGACAAAGAGCGACACGATCAAACTCTCGCAGTTGCCGCATTCCACCATCATGGTATAAGATGACGCTGGCAGCGTATCATGCACCGTTCTTGCGCATTAAGATCTCTTTGTGTAAATTTAAAGTGTCATCTTAAATTTACACAATTAAGCCTATGCCGTATATTCATCGTATTGCCGAACCGATCATTAAACAATACCTTTCCTCGTTTCCCGTGGTAGGCATTACCGGACCCCGTCAATCCGGTAAATCGACAATGCTGCAACATCTTCTTTCGAAGAAATACCGTTATGTGACGTTTGACGACTATCGCGTTGCGGAAGAATATCACAAAGACCCAGCAGCGTTTATGGACAAATTTAATGATGCTGTTGTGTTTGATGAAGTGCAGATCGTACCTGATATTTTCAGTCATATAAAATTGGCGGTTGATCGAGATCGTCAACGATATGGAAAGTTTGTTCTGACCGGATCAAGCCAGTTTGCATTTATGAAGTATGTTTCGGAAAGTTTAGCCGGACGGATCGGTTTATTAACATTGTTACCCTTCCAATATAGTGAGTTGCCAGCACGTCGAAGAACATCATCGATTGTCTTCGGCAGTTACCCCGAGTTGGTGATGAGGAATTACAGGGAAAGCAAAGGATGGTATTCATCGTATCTGGAAACATATCTTTCCAGAGATGTGCGCTCACTCAGTAATATTGGCGATATCCGTGAATTCAGACAATGCATTGGTTTGCTTGCAGCTCGTGTCGGACAGATTGTTAACTATTCGGATCTTTCGCGAGACATTGGTGTCAGTGTTCCGACAATCAAACAATGGATTTCCATACTTGAAGCTTCATATGTTATTTTCCTTGTAAGGCCATACTTTAAAAATTTTGGCAAAAGAATTATCAAAAGCCCTAAAGTTTATTTTTATGACACGGGGTTGATTTCCTACCTTCTTGGAATTGATGATGCGGAAGCAATGCAACGGAATCATCACTATGGAAACCTCTTCGAAAATTACATCATTTCCGAAATAGCAAAAAAGGAACTTCATACCAAATCACATTCTGAGCTGTATTATTTTCGCACGAATCATGGTGTTGAAGTTGATCTGATTATTGACAGAAGAAATACTTTGGAATATGTTGAAGTCAAAAGCACGAAGACATTTCGTCCAGAGATGGCGAACTCTATACGCCAACTGCTGCGAAAAGGGGAGAAAGGATTTGTGTTGTATCAAGGGAAAGACATTCCTTTCGGAAAAGATATTTTCGTTCTGAAATATTCGAAATATCTTTCACGGTAGAGAAATATCCTTTTGTGCAGGTTTAAAGTGTTGCTATAATTACACAAATTGTCATTATTCCTCTTATTTTCTATTTTATTTTTGTATGAGTTCAACGTATAGAATAAGCATTATCATCTGCGCTATAATCGTTGTCATGTGCGAAATCAATGCGCAAACGAAGCGTATTGAATCGCAATTCCGTATTGCTCGGCTTAAATACTCCGGCGGTGGGGATTGGTATAATGACCCCTCGTCTGAAGTGAATTTGCTCAAATTTGCTAAACAAAATGCAGAAATTGACACCGATCCGAAATATGAATTTGTAGAGATTTCTAATGACAATTTCACCTCATATCCTTTTATCTTTATGACGGGACATGGTAATGTAACCTTTTCAGACTATGAGGTAAAACGACTTCGCGCCTATTTAGAAAGCGGCGGTTTTCTCTATATTGATGATGATTATGGGATGGACAAAGCAATTCGCCGTGAAATGAAAAAAGTTTTTCCAGAGTATGATTTTGTCGAATTGCCATACAATTACGGATTATATTCCTGTTATTACCGATTTACGAATGGAGTTCCCAAATCGCACGAGCATGATAACAAACCGCCGCAGGGATTTGGCATAATCCACAAAGGAAGACTCATCGTCTATTATACATATGAATCAAATCCCAGCGATGCGTGGGCTGATCCAGAAGTACACAAAGATCCTCCCGAAAAAAGGGAAGAAGCGTTGAAATTTGGAACAAACATTGTAATTTGGAGTCTTACCCAATAAATATTTTTACCGTAGCACAAACATTCTTGTTTGTCTTATAATTTATACATGCGCTAATTTTTTTGACTCAACAAACTCAAAATATCGTCAAGCAGATAAAAGAACGGATCAATAATACCCGTCGGGCATTATATCGACAGGAACTGCTTATGGCAGGATTGAAAACGTTTTCTGTAATTGGTTTGCTGGGAACCCTCGTCGTATTCATTGAATCCATCGCACAATTTGACTCTGAAACACGCACTATTCTTTTTTATACACATATCATACTCTCAAGCATTATTGGTGCATGGTTAATGTGGAAACCATTGCTCCGGTTTTTTGGTATTCTGAAACCTCATTCGGATAGAGAAGTAGCAAGAATGATTGGCGCGAAGTTTGAAAAAATTTCCGATCGATTAGAAAATGTGCTTGACCTTTCCGATATGATCAAAAATGGTGATTTCAGCGGTTCGCCCGAATTGATCGAAGTAGCATTGGAACATTTTGGAAAATCTACCACCGGTATAAATTTTACAAGCACGGTTTCATTTACACAACTTAAAAGTATGGCCCGAAAAGTCGGAGCAATTGGAACAACGGTTGCCGCGCTTGCTGTCATTCCCGGAACACCATTTCACGATGCTACTAATAGAATGTTGAATTACAGCGAAGAATTTCGTCCGGTGGCTCCATTTTATATTACCGTTACCCCTGGGAATGTTGATATTGTAAAAGGCGAATCTGTAATGGTTCAAGCCACATTAGTTGCTGGAGAAAGTCTCGATCCGTTGCCGAGTGAAGTTACATTGTCATATACTGAAGAGGGAACAAATATTATTGAAAATACCATTTTGCGTCCTGATTCATCAGGACAATTTCGGTATCTATTTTTTTCCCTAAAACAAACAACAGAATACAGCCTTGCATCCGGCGAGATCAAAAGCGATCGCTATAATATTTTCGTTGTTGATCGACCGTTTGTCCGTTCGCTGACGGTTTCTCTTATTCCACCTCCTTATACAAAGTTAAAACGGGAAACGCTTGAAGAAAATATCGGTGATATTCTTGCATTGCCCGGTACAAAAATCATTTGGAATGTTTCGTCCAGTAAAGATATTGCATCCGCTTCTGTAGTCTTCAAAGATGGTTCCGATATTCCATTGATGAAAAATGGAGAATATTATACTGGCGAATTTTCTCTGTTGAACCCTACTTCCTACTTTATTGAATTGGAAGATGAAAAAGGAAACACAAACCAAAACATCATAGAATACAAAATTGAAATGTTAACAGATGAATTTCCCGCGATATCTATTCTTACCCCGGGAAAAAATATCGATGTGACCGATGCTATGATGTTGCCGATGGAATTCAAAGTGTCGGATGATTTTGGTGTCAGCCAGTTGCACCTGGAGTTTCGCTTAATAGAATCGAAATATGCTAGCAGCGAAAAAGAAGTTGGAACAATCATTCCGTTTGATACTCTGACGATTAAGGAAGGTGTATTGGAGTATGTTTGGGATCTTTCGTTACTTGGTCTTGTGCCGGAAGATGTGGTAGAATATTATGGTGTAGTACTCGACAATGATGCTATTAACGGTCCCAAATCTACAAAAACACAAACATATTTAATTCGACTCCCTTCATTAGAGGAGGTCTTTGCCGACGCTGATAAAACACATGATGAAGTCGGTAAAACGCTCGAAGAATCAATGAAAGAATCACAGGAATTAAAAAAAGATCTGCGGGAACTTTCGGATGATATGAAACGCAACCAGCAGATGGATTGGCAGAAACAGAAAAAAGCGGAAGAGGTTGTAAAAAAATACGAAGAAATTCAAAAGAAAATCGATGATGTGAACAAATCGATCGATGATATGACGCAAAACCTTCAGCGGAATAACACGCTGTCCAAAGAGACATTAGAGAAATACCTTGAACTGCAAAAGACATTAAGCGAGTTGAACTCTCCCGAATTTCAGAAAGCAATGAAACGAATGCAGGAAGCGATGCAAAATGTCTCTCCGGAACAGATGCGCGAAGCGATGCAGCAGGCTCAGTTCAACGAAGAACAATTCCGCCAGAGTATCGAGCGGACGATGAATCTATTAAAGCGAATTCAAATTGAACAAAAGGTGGATGAATTGTTGAAACGCGCCGACCAAATGAAACAGGCGCAAAACGAAGTAAAGAAACAAACCGAAGATCTAACGCACAATGATTCTCAAAAGGCAACGGAGTTAGCGCAGAAACAAGATGAAATTGCAAAGCAATTGTCTCAAGTTCAAAAAGAAATGAACGATCTTCAAAAGAAGATGGAGGAATTTCCAAAGGACATGCCGGCAAATAAAATGGAAGATGCACAGCAGGCAGCGAACAATCGCGAAATGCAGAATGCAATGAAACAAAGTTCACAGCAATTACGCTCTCTGCAAACAGAAAAGGCTATGACGGCACAGCAACAAGCGAGCAGCGGAATTAATGAAATGCAGGAGCAACTTTCCGAACTGCAGGAGTCTCTTCTGAACAACCAGATGCAACAGACTATGAACGGGTTGCGAAAAGCAATGCAGGATCTTTTGCAGATATCCCAAAAGCAAGAGCAATTGAAAAACCAATCCCGCGCATTGGATCCGAATTCACAGCAGTTCCGCGAAATTGCACAGCAACAACAAAATCTTCAAAATGATCTGAACAATGTAGCCAATGCTTTGACCGAACTTTCGCAACAATCATTTGTGGTAACACCAGAGATGGGAAAACAAATTGGACGTGCGATGGGACAAATGCAGCAAGCGATGAACGGAATTGAGCAACGGAACGGACAAGCATCAAGTGCAGTGCAAAATGAAGCAATGGCATCGTTGAACAAAGCCGCAACACAAATGCAGGGTGCAATGCAGCAGATGCAGCAACAAGGTGGAAAAGGAAGCGGATCATTAATGCAGCAATTGCGCGGTATGGCAATGCAGCAACAACAGATCAATGCTCAAACGCAGCAGATCGGTGAACAAGAAGGAATGTCGCAGCAGCGTATGCAGGAAATGGGAAGGTTAGCTCGTCAGCAAGAGGCTGTGCGAAAATCATTGGAACAGTTACAGAAGGAATCCCAAGGGACTCCGGAAAAGAATAAAGTAATGGGCGATCTGGAAAAAATTACCGATGAAATGAAAGAGGTAGTTGAACAATTACAGCAAAGCCAGATTAACCCAAATACAATGCAGCAGCAGGAACGGATTCTCTCCCGGCTACTTCAAGCGCAGCGTTCAATGCGCGAACGTGATTACGAACAAAAACGAAAAGCAACCACCGGCGCAAATTCCTCCGGTAGAAATCCGGCACAGCTTTCCACCACAGAGAACGAATCTCAATTACAAAAAGATCTCCAACGCGCTCAAGAAGCAGGTTACAGCAAAGATTACATTGAGCTTATCCGTCGGTACTATGAATCCATTAATAAAAACAATTAAAAGAGTTCGTTTCGAATTCTATTAATATGGCAAACGAAAAGCCAAAAAAAGAAACAATAGATAATTTTTCCTCTTCAAACCGCCTTGAACGCGAATTATTGATCAGTCAAACATTGAATGTTATTTCGCGAGCGATCAATACCAGCGATAATCTCCACGATCTTTTTAAAATAATCCATGATGCATTAAAGCACATTATTGATGTCACAAATATCTTTATCGGTTTGTATGATGAAAAAACTGATATGCTGACCCTTCCGTACGTTGTTGACGAACGGGATGAATATCGTCCGCTGATTGTTAAAGGATCCCACTCATTGGCAGAACAAGTGATCTACAGCGGAAAATCATTACTCATGAAAGAAAAGGATTTCCTTGAAGAAGCGAAAAAACAAGGTTCAAAAAAAATAGGGACGAAACCGGCAGTATGGCTTGGTGCACCGCTGGTGTTGCACGGAAAACCGTTTGGAATTATTGCGCTGCAAAGTTACCACAATCCTAATATCTATTCTGAACAGGATCTCACAACACTTGAATCGGTGGCAGAACAAATCGCATTTGCTATAGAACGCAAAAACAAGAGCGATGAAATTGCCCGGCTTGCGTTGGCCTTAAAATGTACGCAAGATTGTATTAATATTACCGATCTTGAAAATAAAATTATTTTTATTAATGATGCATTCGTAGAAACATATGGATATGAATCGAAAGATGAGCTGATTGGTAAAAATATTGACATTGTCCGTTCACCGGATAATCCTTCCGATGTCGTAAAGGAGATTCTGCCAGCAACATTGCGGGGAGGGTGGAAAGGAGAGTTGTTCAATAAACGGAAAGATGGAACTGACTTTCCCGTCTCTTTAAATACAGCAGTCATTACGGATGATCACGGAAAGCCGGTCGGTTTTATTGGTGTATCGCAGGATATCACCGAACGAAGAACGGCTGAGATCAATCTTCATCGTGAAAGAAATTTGCTTCGATCAATACTTGAATCTATTCCGGATGAAGTTTATGTAAAGGATCGGCAGGGAAGATTCTTACTGGCAAATTCTGCTTGTGCAAATGCCTTAAAGGGCGCAGGAATCACCTCTACAGAAGATCTCATTGGAAAAACTGACATCGATATTCTCACTCATAAAATTGCTCATTCAGAATTTGACATGGAGCAGAAGATGCTGCAAACGGGTCAACCGGTGATTGATCGTGAACAGACTCTTCGCGATTCGTCAACCGGTGAGATTATTCGATCGATCCTGATCAGTAAAACTCCTTTAAAGGATCCGCAGGGAAGGACGGTCGGTCTGGTCGGCATTAATCGTGAAGTTACGGCAATGGCAAAGTTTAGGGAAGAATTACGCAAGAGCGAAGAAAAATACCGGACGATTTTCGAAAATGTTCAGGATGTATTCTATCAAACAGATCTATCCGGTATCATCACCGATATCAGTCCTTCCATTGAACGCTATTCACAATATACCCGGGAAGAATTGATTGGAAAGCCGGTTGAAACGGTCTATTTGAATCCCAGCGATCGAAGAACGTTAATGCGGATGTTGATTGATAAAAAAGAGGTAATAGATATTCAAATTACGTTGCGAACAAAGAATGGGGCAATCGTTCCAACATCTATTAATGCGCACCTTATGTACAATAAGGAAGGAAATCCGATTGGAGTTGAAGGATCGCTGCGAAATTTAACAGAGCGGGTAAAAGCGGAAAACAGCATACGGGAAACAACATCGCGGCTTTCAATGCTGATACAAAATCTTCATTCAGGAATTCTGGTGATCAATGAAGAAGGAAAAGTATTGCTTGCAAATGAACAATTGCGCTCCATCTTTAAGATAACGGAATCGCTTCCGGAATTGGTTTCGCTCGATTCTGAACAGCTGCATGTGATTCTTTCTGAACGTCTCGTCGATCCGGAAAGCTTTCATGAACGGATCAAGGAAACGCTCCTTTGGCGCGAACCGGTAGTTCGTTATGAAATTGCGATGAAGGATAATCGAATTCTGGAAAGAGATTATGTTCCAATTTTTGTTGAAGGGGATTACAAAGGCCATTTATGGCAATTTCACGATGTTACGGAAAGCAGGCATGCACAGGATATCCTTTCCAAATATGCTGAAGATCTATATAGGGCAAATCAACAAACCGAACAACAAAACTACTCGTTGGAAGAGCAATCCCGAGAATTGATTAAAGCTCGCGAAACGGCACTCCAGGCATCAAAATTAAAATCCGAATTTGTCGCCAACATGAGTCATGAAATACGCACCCCGATGAACGGTGTGTTGAGTATTGCTGAGCTATTGCTGGAAACAAAACTTACGTCCGAACAAAACGAGTATGTTCACATCATCATAAACTCCGGCGAATCCCTTTTGAAAATTATCAACGATATTCTTGATTTTTCTAAAATCGAAGCGGGAAAATTATCCGTCGAGATCATTGAATTTGATCTTGAAGCTGTAGTAGAAGAGACAGTCACGCTTCTTGCCCATCACGCTAACTCAAAAAATATTGAACTCCTCTCTCACATCTATAATAATGTTCCCACTGCCCTGCGCGGCGATCCAATACGGATACGACAGATCATGACCAATTTTCTGGGGAATGCAATAAAGTTTACAGAAAAAGGGGAAGTGATTGCGCGGGTTACGCTTGAACATGAAAACGAATACTCCGCCGAGCTAAAATTCAGCATTTCCGATACAGGAATCGGTATTGCTCCAGAAGCACAGAAAAAATTATTTCAGCCGTTTATTCAGGCGGATGGCTCTACCACGCGAAAATACGGCGGCACCGGATTAGGATTGACGATCTCCAAACAGCTTGTGGAAATCATGGGTGGAACTGTTGGTTTAGAAAGTATACAAGGGAAAGGGAGCACATTTTGGTTCTCCTTGAAATTGGAAAAACAATCACAAAAAACGGTGACCGTTGAAACACGTCTTCCACAGTTAAATATTCTTGTTGTTGATGACAATAAAACCAATCGGATTTCTCTGATGCAGTATTTCAACGCTTGGGGTATGAAAACAGACGAAGCGGATAATGGTGCCGACGCTTTGGAAATGATTGATCGGTCAAGATCACAATCAAAAGAATATCCGTTGATCATTGTGGATATGCAAATGCCAGGTATGGATGGACTCGAACTGTCCCGAAAAATTAGAGAACATTCGTCGGCATCACAAAAAATCGTAATGGTTTCTTCAATGAAAGTAACTGTTGAACAATGGCAGTCTGCCGGAATTACCATGTTCTTACTGAAGCCGGTCAGAAAGAATGAACTTCATAGCATGTTAGTCTCGTTGTTTGCTACATCATTTGAAGTTTCACCTCAAAAAATCAAGGATGATGTACAAACGGTTAAAAAGGATTGGAAGAAAGTCAACGTATTAGTTGCCGAGGATAATCCGGTCAATCAAAAAGTCGCAGTAAAAATGCTCGAACGATTGAATATTCAACCGGACGTAGTCATCAATGGACGGGAAGCAGTCAATGCAGTGAAACTAAAAAAATATGATCTTGTTTTTATGGATGTTCAAATGCCGGAGATGGATGGTTTTGAAGCGACAAAAACTATTCGAGAAACAGAAGTGAGTGATATGCGTACCTGTATTATTGCAATGACGGCAAATGCGCTTCAGGGTGATCGAGAGCGATGCCTGCAGGCCGGAATGAATGATTATCTTTCTAAACCAATTAAACAAAACGATCTTCAATCAATGATTGAAAAATGGTTGTTGCAGGTTGGAAAATCAAAGGAGAATGCCGTTGAACAACCAGCGGCGCCAGAGACTTCACTTATTGATAATACTCGCATTCAGGAAATTCTGGAGTTAGGTGAACGTGAATTGGTCGTTGAATTGATGACGATTTATCTTCAGGATTCTGAAGCTGCTTTGAGCGAGATTGAATCCGCTATTACACTGAACGATTCGAAAATACTTCGCGAAAGTTCTCATAAATTAAAAGGAAGTTCCGCTAATCTTGGTATTAATACAATCTATTCCATCTGCGCACAGATAGAACAGTTTGCAAAAAACAACGACGTCTCTGCCGCGGCGTTATTGTTGAGCGAATTAAAAGACAATTTTAGCACTGTTAAACAGTATATAATTTCGACATACCTCACAAACTAACAGCTTCGTTTTTCTTCTTATCAAATTTTCTGTATATTTATCCATTGTTTTTAATAAAAAGGAATTTTCATGAAAGGTATTGTCCTCGCCGGAGGTTCAGGAACGCGTTTGTATCCAATTACAAGAGTCTACAGCAAGCAGCTCACGAATATCTACGATAAACCGTTGATCTATTACCCTGTTTCTATTCTCATGCTTGGAGGAATCAAAGATATTCTCATTGTGTCCAATAAAGAAACGATCCCAATGTATCAACAATTGTTTGGAGATGGTTCTCATCTTGGATTGTCCATCAGTTATGTATTGCAACAGGCACCGAATGGAATCGCAGAATCGTTCATTCTTGGAGAACAGTTTATTGGTAATGATAATGTCACTCTGATTCTCGGTGACAATATTTTTTACGGTCAATTGGACTTCTTTTACAATGCCTTGAAACGAAAAGAAGGAGCAACAATATTCGGTTACCGTGTGAATGATCCTGAACGATATGGAGTGGTAGAATTCAACAAAAGCGGTAAAGTAATTTCTATTGAAGAAAAGCCAAAACAACCGAAATCGAATTTTGCAGTGCCGGGTCTTTATGTCTATGACAATACTGTCGTAGAGATTTCGAAAAATATAAAACCTTCTCCGCGCGGCGAACTGGAAATTACCGATGTGAATAATACGTATATGAAATCGGGAAAACTCCAGGTAGAAAAAATCGGACGAGGCGTTGCATGGCTGGATACCGGAACACCGGAAGCGTTGCTGCAAGCAGCGAACTTTTTTGGAGTTGTTGAAGACCGACAAGGATTGAAGGTTGCGTGTATTGAAGAGATAGCATATTTAATGAAGTTTATTAGCCAAGAACAGTTTGAATCAGTTATTAATAGCATTCCCCGTTCCGGGTATCGCACATATCTTGAAAGAATTTTACACGAAGAATAATTATGAAATTCCAAAAAAGTCCATTAGATGGTGTTGTCGTTATTTCCCCAAATGTCATACGTGATGATCGCGGATATTTTTTCGAAGCGTTCAGTAAAAAACGATACAGTGAAATTTGCGGAGATGTTGATTTTGTCCAGGATAATGTCTCCGAATCCGTGAAAAACACCATTCGCGGATTACATTATCAAATTGGGGAATTTGCTCAGGGAAAATTATGTAAGGTTCTTTCCGGAAAAGTGATTGACGTTGCAGTCGATATCCGTTTCGGATCGCCTACATTTGGAAAATATTTTTCCGTTGAACTTTCGGAGGAAAATAACGCTCAGTTATGGATTCCACCCGGATTTGCTCATGGTTTTTCTGTTCTTTCCGAAAAAGCAGTGTTTCATTATAAATGTACCAATTACTATTCCAAGGCCCACGAACGAGCCATTCGATATGATGATCCTTCCCTTAATATAGAATGGGAGACAAAAAATCCGCTTGTTTCGGCCAAGGATCTTGATGCTCCGTTTTTGCAAGGAATCGAAAAAGATTTTACCATTTCGTAATTGCATTATTCCCGTAAAATCACCAGTTTTACTTAGTACCTACCTAGGATTCTCTACAAGTTGAGGAGAACGTGTAATGCACATCACACGATGTGATAACACTAACAGTGTACCGAGCTGTATTCTCTTATTTTTTACGATTAAACATAGTTGTAATTGCATTGTTAACATTGGGGGGGAAATCTGAAAGGGCGATTGGTATGTATCGTTTGATACTAGGGTTATCGATATTATTTATTCTTTTCTCTAACACTTCTCTCACTCAAACCAACGTTTCTGGATCTATTCCATCGGATACGATTTGGACCCTTGCACTAAGTCCATGGATTGTAACAGGTACAGTTACTGTACCCAGCGGAGTAACGTTAACTATTCAATCCGGAGTGGTGGTGAAATTTTCAACGGCCACATCACTTATTGTTACGGGAAAAATTATTGCCGATAATGTACTATTCACTTCAAATTCGGTAACGCCCGCTTCGGGTGACTGGAGCGGAATTGAATTTGAAAATTCCGTCAACGTTGGTTCTCTCTTTAAAAATAATACAGTAGAATACGCAGGCGGTGGCGTAACTGCGGCTGCAATATTTTATAAAACAAGCGCCTATGGCGTTCCCATTGAACGATGCACAATCCGATACAGTTCAACTCAAGGTATTAACGCTCGATCTTCCTCACCGATGATTACCAGTTCCCGTTTAGAAAAGAACGGCGGCTATGCTATCTATAGCGATTTGCTCTCAAATTTTGTTGTTGATTCCTGCTCTATTGTCAATAATACAATCGGTGGTATACGAACATCGATCAATTCAACAAATTCTATAACGAATTCGGTGATCGATACAAACGGAATCGGAATTTTCGTGGACAACAGCGCGATGCCTTCGATTCGAAACAACATGATTCGGAAAAATTCCACCGGCATTCAATTTACCGGCGTTGGAACGACGCAGCCAATTATCAATAATAATACGATCACCGGAAATATTGTTTGGGGTTTTCGGAATACCGGTACGGCTTCGGTTGTTGCAAAACAAAATTATTGGGGTAGTGACATGGGGCCGTTTCATCCTTCCCTCAATCCCACCGGACTTGGTGACAACGTTTCCGGTAATGTTGATTTTCAACCATGGAAGATCTCAAGTTCCCTCACCCGTCCATATCGTATCGTCTCTGCAAGCATCGCATCCAATACCGTATGGTCGGACAGTGTGTATTGGATTACTGCAAATATTTCCATCAATGTAGGTATTACGTTAACCATAAAACCGGGAGTGATTGTAAAATTTGGTACTGGTAAACGGTTAACTGTATCCGGAACAATAAACGCTCAGGGGACAACCGATAGTTTGATTGTCTTTACGTCGGAAAAGGATGATCCTTATGGCGGAAATACCAACGGAGACACAACTGGTATCGGAGCGAATCGTGGAGATTGGGATATGGTATACATTACTGGAGCAGGAAGCATTCTTTCCAATTGTCTCTTCCGTTATGGCGGTTCAACGAATAATGGTAATCTGAGAATAGACAATAGTTCAACAATTGTGAATAATACTTTCAGCACACAAAGTTCTTATTATGGACTCTATCTTAACAATGCGAACGTGACACTTTCACGCGTTACGACGAGCGGAAACAGTAATGCCGGCATGTACCTTTGGAATTCAAACGCAACAATTGTTGGTTCAACAGTAAATGGAAATGGATATTTCGGAATTTGGGCACAAGGTACATCACGTTTTTCCGTGGTCTCATCAAAAATTATTGGTAACGCAAACACCGGAATCCATGCAGACTATGGTACGAACTATACGACATTGGTGATGCTGGACAGTTCAGTAGTATCGAACAACGGCGGGAATGGAATTTATAGTTTTCAAAGCAAAGGATCTCAACGCATTTCGTACAGTCGAATTGATGGCAACGTCTCCAATGGTATTTGGATCAATAATCTCGATAGTCTGGTCACAATTATTGGCGATACCATCGTAAATAATGTCGGTGAAGGTATCGTAACGTCGAATGCATTTATTACCGGCAATGTTATCCGAAAGAATCGTTTTCCAATTGCGTTGATCGGACGATTGAATAGTTCGTATTCCGGAAATACCATTGATAGCAATCAATACCAAAATGCCATTGCATTGAGAATTAATAGGACAGAGGAAAGTTTTTCAGATACGCTCAAAGCGGTAATGCCGGCCGGCATGAACTCAAAGGTTTTTGTATTGTATGAAAACTCTCCCGGCTGGGGCGTTTTGGCAGGCCAAACGTTCGTTATTGATTCCGGTGTTATCATTAAAATTGTAGCTACCGAATTTTTGCGTATAGAAGGAACTATCATCACTCTTGGAACTGCTCAAAATCCCGTTGTCTTTACATCGTTCCGTGATCATTCCTATGGAGGCAAAACAAATTTAACCAGCGATACGGCAAAAGCTGCTCCGGGAGATTGGGAATACATTCGAATTCGTACAGCAACGGCCAACGCATCCATATTGAATAATGTCGTCTTAAAATATGGCGGCGGCCCATCTGGTAGCTATAGTAATTTGTGGCTAGATGGCAGCGTCGATCTTGTGACACCGATACGAAATATTACGTCACGAAGATCAAGAGGGATGGGAGTTAACATTGGCGACTGCATTATAACATTTGAAAATTGTTCTATTGATAGTAATGCTTCCTATGGTTTATATATCGAAGGAAATAAACCGTCCGACGTTACCATACGAACATCGTCTATAAGCAAAAATGGAAGTGAAGGTTTACGCGCAACTAATAATTCTGGTTTCCGGGAAATATCCAATTGTGTGGTGACTTTGAACGGAGGTTGGGGAATCGGAACGGATAACGGCACATTCCCTCAAGTGTTATCTGGCAATACAGTTACATTCAATGGACTCGTAACCGGCGCCGGTGGTATTTATAATAATTCAATAGTCAGCGCAACCGATCTGCAGTATTTTGGTAACTTTGTTGAGGATAACGGCGGCGACGGTATATTAAGCAGTCGTGCACGGTTTATTGACAATAAAATCAGACGGAATCGTTTTCCCATATCGGTGTGGAGAAAACAAGGGAATATTTATAAGGATAATAGTGGTGTAGATGGTAATGTGATCACCGGTAATCTCTATAATAATACTATTGCAATTTGGCAAGGTGCAATGTCGGATACGTTGCGCGCAGCCTTTCCTCAAGCGATATCATCAAAAACGTACACCGCAATTTATAATATAACGGTTGATGCAGGAACAACCCTTGTTATTGATTCAGGTGTCGTCGTAAAATTTCACAGTCTCCTTACATCGGGTTACAGAAATTTCAATGTCTATGGAACCCTTATTGCACAAGGGACTAATACCAATCCAATTATTTTTACATCGTGGAGAGACAGTACCGCAGGAGGAAAAACAACTTCGCTAACCGATTTTGTCGCTCCGCTCCCCGGGGACTGGGAGTACATCGAGTTTAGGAATGGAAGCGCCGCATCGATTGTTCGTAATTGTCAATTTCGATATGGTGGTCGCAGTGGTTGGGGGGCAACATATTTTGATGCTAATCTTGGTGGTTTGATTTTCTCTAATAATAAAATTTTTGGATCATTAACATCAGGGATAACAGTAGAAGGAACGGCACTCACTATTGATAGCACAACGGTCGACAGTTGTGGAACATATGGTATTCAACTCTATAACAATACAAATAATAATGTTGTGCTTCGTCATTCAAAGTTTCTCAACAATGCAGAGTATGGAATTTGGTCTCAGGGATCTGCGAAAGTATCTGTAATATCAAACTGCACAGTTTCGGGAAACAAAAAAACGGGAATTTATCTGGAAAACAATACCATACCATTATCAGTGATTGGCAATGTTGTGAACAACAATAAAGATCATGGACTTTATATTCTTGCAAGAAACGATGCCGTTGATACGTTGATCATGATCGCTGGGAATAAAATTCGGAACAACGGGCTTGCAGGAATTTTCTCTTCTCGTGCATATGTTACGGATGATTCTATCACCGGTAATAAATTTCCTATCGGTGTAACAGGACAACTTTCAATGGATAGTACCGGAACAGTTAATGGAAATGTCTATCAAAATAATGTTATTGTGGGGAACAAACATAATAACGTTTTGCTAACACAAGGCATCGTGTTCGGAAAACTGGGAATGTCCTTGCCGGCAAACTTTTCAAAGGTGATTGCCGTTCGCGTTGATTTGTCCGTGCCATCCGGAACTACGCTTAAAATAGCACCAGGCAGCATCATAAAATTTGCGAAAGAAGATGGCACTGGATATATCGACATTGCGGGTACAATTCTTTCGGAAGGAACGACGAGAGATAAAATTGTTTTCACCTCATGGAAAGATTCCACATACGGCGGAAACACGAATGAGGATACTTCTGCTACACTCCCCTCCCCCGGCGATTGGGATCGAATTTATCTGAACGGTAGCGCAACCAACGGATCACGCTTCTTTCACACCATTATTCGGTATGGGGATTATTGGGGTTATGGTGCACTCGATTTCAATTCTACATCGGCAGCGGTTGAATCCAGCTTTATTTCGTATTCAAAATATTGGGGAATCCAGCTTAACAACTGCACATCCCAATTACTTGGGAACGAAATTCATCATAATGGGAACGGTGTTAATATAAGCGGTTCATCTGTTCCTGCAGTGAATTACAATAACATTTATCTTAATACATCAACCGGATTGCAGTCATCTTTTACCGGTGTAACAACAAATGCTACAAATAATTTTTGGGGAACTGCAAATGGCCCGTTGAAATCTACTGGACCTGCCACTGGACCGAACCGTTCCAATCTTACTGGTTCAGGGAACAAAATTGTTGTTTCTGGAACCGGTGACGTAAATTGGGATCCATACTTAACCAGTCGCTCGGGAATTCTGCCTGGCGACGTAAGCGGAAATGGACAAATTTCTGCTTATGATGGTTCAATGATTCTTCGATTTCTTGTCGATCCTGTCAATTTCAACCTTTCGACCATTCAACGTCAAGCTGCCAACGTAAGCGGCGATACCACCGTTAGCGCATTTGACGCCTCCTATATTTTACGATATGTTGTTGGATTGATTTCAGGATTTCCCGGTCTCGGAAAACAATCATTGGAAAGTGATATTGTTACCGCTTTTTCATTCAACATTGTCAAAGGGAAAAATCCGGATGAGTTCGAGCTTATCATTCATCTGAATAAACCAACGAATGTTTATGGATTGAATTTCAATTTATCGTATGATACTACCCTTGTTCAACCTATTTCTATTGTTAAAACAATGGAGTCAGACAGTATGGTGATGTTCCATCATTTCCCGAAAGGAAATGCCAACATCGCAATGTCAGGTATAAAACCATTGAATTCGGAGGGTGATGTTGCACGAATGACCTTTAAAATACTCAGTGCAGCAAAAGCACAACAGGAGGTATTGTTTACCGTGAAGAAGTTCGTATTAAATGAAACGGACGTTACCTCCGATGTGGGCTCTATCATATTGAAAGTGGAGGACTTTGTCGAAATTCCCACTACGTTTGGATTGTCGCAAAACTTTCCAAATCCGTTTAATCCGGTAACAACCATACAGTATCAGATTCCGATGGCGAGTACTGTAAGGATTGCGATTTACAATACGCTGGGTCAAATGGTAAAAATGTTGACCAATTCAGAACAGCATCCAGGATTTTATTCATTGCAATGGAATGGAAGAGATGATCATAACACCGCTGTGGCGAGCGGGATATATATTTATAGAATAGATGCAATAAGCGAGGGAAAAAGTAAATTCACTCAGGTGAAAAAAATGATTTTGCTAAAATAAATTGTTGCTACAGGGGAAATTACGTCGTTGAAAAATACGCTTACTGCAATTGTGGCTTTGATACTATGTGGAATAAGCGCCGCATTTGCTTTGCCGACTATCAGTATTAACGGGTTGCCAACAACAATGGCTGTTGGCGATACGATCTTTGTTACAGCTTCAGGAGGGATCGGTTCATACTCATGGAGTTCAAGCAATGCCGGTGTTACGGTGACACCGTTTAGTGCTACTGAAGCAAATATTATTGTCTACTTAGCTGTGGCTAATGTTACAATTACCGCAACCGATTCAATCGGTATGTCTGGAAGTCAAGTGATTAATACATATTTATATGCGACGAGGATTGGATCAGCATCGTTTACGGACGGTGATACGGTAGAAGTTCCTGTCTATTATACATGCCGATCTGCATTGTTGCAGTTGCTATCGACAGATATTCATCTTCCGTATGACACAACAGTCTTTAAGTTTATAGGATTTGATTTTTCAGGAACAATTATCAATTCACTACAGCCTTCTGGAGTGTTTAATCAAGTGTTCGATACGATAAAAATTGGAGTTGCAACAACGTTTCCACTGGGAATGGTTACAACGGAGGACGTATTATTAAAACTTCGATTCGTGTCGAAGACAGCGGTGGAGGTTTCGCAATCACGCTCACTTCATTTTACACAATTCTTGGTGAATGAAGAGATGAACGGAGCATATGCAGATGGGATTCTCATTGTCAATCCAATACCGAATTATGCTCCGGTCTTCGTAAATACTCCTAATGATACGACGATAAAAGAGGGAGATATATACACGACACTCTTTTTTGCGACAGATTCGAACGGTCATGCCGTCCATTATTTTTTAACGATGAATCCTGCACTGACTAGCGAAGCAGCAATTGATTCGATCACCGGTGTGTTTACATTTTCGCCGTCGTTCTTTAGTGCGAATCAGTATGTATTTGAAGTGACAGCAGATGATGGACGCGGACTAACAACTCTGGATCAATTTACAATCACCGTTGACAATGTAAATCAAAATCCTGTTATCTCGACAATTTTTCCCGACACATTATTATTCATTGAAGATCAACCGTATTCTTTTAATATCGATGCAACAGACGATGATGGGGAGCCGCTCAAATATTCTGTGATTGATTCTCCTAATGGGATGATGATTGATTCGGTGACCGGTAAAGTGAATTGGACTCCCGATTTAACACAGGCAGGATTTTATAATCCTACATTTAAAGTAAGGGATACGTCGGGAGCATACGACAGCAGGTACGTTGTAATTAATGTTTTGAATATGAATCAATTCCCGGTATTTACATCTGTATTGAATGATACAACAATTTCAGAAAATCAATTCCTTCAATACAATTACTCTGCAAGTGACGGGGATAATGATTCAATGTCATTTACATTGCTGAAACCTGTTGCAGGGATGACGATTTCCATCACAGGCGTATTGGAATTTCTTCCGTCGTATACACAAGCCGGAATAGAAACAGTTGTTGTGATGGTAAGCGATTCTTTTTCTGCGGTATTCGATACGGCGTATATCACGATACTTAATGTCAACAATCCTCCGATGTTTACACAAGTGCTTAATGATACAGCTATTGCTCGATTTGATACGCTGCGATTCCAATATGCAGGCGTAGATCCGGATTCGCAATCGGTCACTTATTCTTTGTTCATGCAGCCAGTGGGTGCGACAATTACTTCGGATGGTTACCTCGTCTGGAGTCCCTCGGCAAATGCTAATGGATCGTATACATTTGTTGTTCAAATCAGTGATGGAACAGCATTTACTCACGACACAATAACTGTCCGAGTGAATAAGTTTGGAGATGTCAGCGGAAACGGTACGATTACTTCCTTCGATGCGGGAATGGTATTACGTGGTCAGGTAGGGGCGATTACGCTTACTGCGCTGCAAACGCTAGTCGGCAATGTCAGTGGCGATTCAACAATTTCTTCGGCGGATGCGTCGCTGATCCTGCAGTATGTTGTTGGTCTTATCAATTCGTTCCCGGGTGGAATGGGAAAGCGTGCACAATCTAATGCCGTACTTTCGGCATTTACGTTTAGAATAGCGCCAACTCAAGTTGCAGGTGATTATGAGCTTTTTGTTTCGGTGAATAAACCGTCTCAAGTGTTCGGTATAACTATGAGTTTAGGCTTTGATTCGTCAAAAGTTGTTGCCAAATCTATAAAGCAGACTGCGTTGACAGACAGCATGATGATTTCTTCCTATTTTCCGAAAGAAAGAGCCAATCTTGCGCTCGCCGGCACCAAACCGCTGAACACGGCGGGTGATATTGCACGGTTTATATTTACTTTAAAAGACAACACTATTTCGCCAAACGACGTTTTGTTTACGATGAAAAAGTTTATCTTAAACGAAACGGACTTTACCAATGAAATTCCGGGAATTACCCTTGGCGTAGCGGGGACGGCATCGTTACCGTTATCCTATTCACTGGAACAAAATTATCCAAACCCATTTAATCCTTCCACGACAATTAATTTTCAATTGCCGAAGGAAAGCAATGTTACGATCACCATTTATAATATGATTGGTCAAGAAGTGAAGACGTTGATCGAGACAGATCAGAACGCCGGATACCACTCTTTGTTATGGGATGGAACAGATGAAAATAATTCTGCTGTCTCCAGCGGAGTCTATTTTTATAAAATCATCGCTCAGGCTCAGGGTAAAATTGTGTTTAGCGATACCAAAAAAATGATGCTTTTAAAATAGTGGACAAAAAATAGTCTTGATGAAAAAATCTTATCCATACGGTATTGTCCTTTTGACTCTTTTCAGTGTCGGCATTATTTATGCACAAATCGACACAGTGCATTTTCGAATGCCGGATTCACTTGGCAAACGCGGCGTTACATATTCCTATCCCATCTATTGTGATGATGTATTAACTACAACAGATTCAATTATTTCAGGTGAATTTACTGTTGCAGTGAATAACGTATTTACCGTAACTGGCGTCGACACAGCCGGGACAATGCTCGGGGGAACGCAAAGTATTTTATATAACAATGTTTCGAAAAAGATTATTTTTGCAAACGCTCAGCCAATTACAGGAAAAGGCGTTCTGATATATTTAAAAGTATTGGTAAATGCATCGGCGGCAGCAAATGTGACGGAAGTTGTCTCTCTTTCTGGGGCAATGTTGAATGAAGGAGCACCATCGGTGATTATTGATAATGGTTCATTCCGTCCGATGGATATTTTTATCAATCCAAAGAATCCTCCACAAAATAAAATTGTGGGAGATACCATCTTCTTTTCTGCAACGGGCGATATGACGCCTCCATTGGTTTGGACCGTTGGTGATACATCGGTTGCTTCAATTGACGCAACGGGCAGACTTGTCGGAAAAAAAGTTGGCCAGACGATCGCTAAAGTAACGGATTCTTTCGGACTTTGGGATCAATCCAACACATTCCAGATCAATTCAGCCTCATTGAACGGTCTCACGCTCTCCATTCCGGATACTTCCATCATGCAGAATCTCACATTCGATCTTCCGATCCGGATTTCTGATGTGACTTCATTGGGAATAATTTCGGCACAGTGGAAACTTAATTTTAACGCAAACACTCTTGTTCCCAAGGGAGTCTTAACAACGGGAACAATTGCACAATCGTGGGGGATTCCGACAGTCAATTTTGGGACCGGCACCATAGATGTTGCGATGGCAGGATCCGATACGCTCACAGGAAAAGGAGTTCTTGCGTATGTGCGCTTTCAGGTGAAACGATTTGCCGTGGTAAGTTCAAACCTTACTCTACAAAATGTCCTGTTCAATGAAACTATTGGAGCTACAATTGACAATGGTATCTTTAATCCTATCGGCGGACCAATCATTAATATTAATCCGAATGTTCTGGTGTTAACGCGTGGGGATACGATAACATACAGTGCCGTAGGAGGAACAGCGCCATTTAAATGGTACTCATCAGATACGTCACGAGTAATTGTTGATTCGCTCACGGGAAAAGTAAAAGCAAAATCGAGAGGATCTATTACACTCTCTGCATATGATGCGCAAGGATTTGACGGAAGCATCTCCATCACGGTTAATGATTTTATGGCATTATTACCTGATACGATTGTTCGCGTTGGTGATTCTGTTGATGTTACGCTCTCCGTCAGTAATGTGACAGGTCTTGGTATTTTATCAACACAAATTAAAATTGGATATGACACAACCAAAATCCGTTTTGGAGGATTAAACACCGCCGGAACACTCTCTAGCGGAATGCAGTCTGCCGTAAATGATTCTGCTGCCGTTATTCGTATGGCGTTTTCCGGAACAACATCACTCGCAGGAGTGGGAACATTTGCGGTTCTACGGTTTTATCACAAAGCACCTTCCGGACAGGGGCAATTCTCGCCGTTGACATTTTTGGAATTTCAATGCAATGAGCCCGGACCGTTACAACCAACAGCGACCATCAAAAATGGAAAGATTACCATTGCTCCACCGCTCAACCAATTTCCATTGCTTGCCAAAGCATTAAACGATACTACAATCAGTGAAGATCAGCAGTTGACGTTTGATTATGATGCCGTTGATGGAGATAATGATCAACTGAAATTTGCGCTGCAAAACCCTTCTATAGGAATGACGCTCGATACGGTGTCCGGCGTGTTCAATTGGAAACCGGGATTTTCTCAATCCGGTGTTCATAGCTTTATTGTTTCCGTGTCGGATGGAAAAGGAGGAAGTGCATCAAAACAAACGAACATCAATGTAAATAATACGAATAGACTTCCCCTTTTTACACGATTCTTAAATGATACCTCAATCCAGGAACAACAATCACTTGTATTCGATATTGATGCTTTTGATCCGGATGGAAATTCAGTTCGATTTGATCTTCAAGGACAAACGGCGGGCATGCAAATTGATTCCATCACGGGACTTTTTTCGTGGACTCCTACACTTAATCAAGCCAATGTGTTTAATTTTACAGTTCGAGTGTTCGATCAACAAGGAGGTTTTGCAGACGATCCGGTTGCTATTACTGTTACCAACAATAATCAACTTCCATTGTTTACCAGTGTTATGGGGGATACCTCCATCAATGAGAATCAGCAGTTGACATTTGATTATAACGCAGTCGACCCGGACAATGATCTCCTTAAGTTCTTCATGGTAAACGCTCCGCTTGGAATGACTCTTGATTCAATTTCAGGTGTGATGAATTGGAAACCAGCTTTCAATCAATCCGGAAATGTGAGTATCACAACCGGTGTACGAGATGCTAATAATGGAGCCACAACAAAAATAACAAATATCACTATAAACAATGTAAATCGACCGCCGGTATTTACACAGGTCTTACCCGAAACAACATTCACTGAACCAGGGTTAACAACGAATTTCACGTTTACAGGACAAGATCCCGATAATGAAAATCTCACCTTTACGAATGCCGAAAGTCCTACAGGTGCGGTAATATCGGCAGCAGGTCAGTTTTCGTGGACGCCGACCACTGCCCAAGTTGGAACACATCGATTGGTTGTTAAAATGGGAGATGCAAATATTGGAGTGTTTGATACAGCCTATTTTGTGGTGGAAATAAAAAACACGTCGCCTGTTTTTACTGCAACATTAAATGATACAATTATCAGCGAAGCCCAGGCACTTTCATTCACATATAAAGCATCGGATGTACAAAATGATACGTTGTTTTATTCGCTCGGCTCACAAGGTCCTGCAGGATTGGCTATTTCACAAAGCGGACAATTGAATTGGACGCCTGATTTTACACAATCCGGAATCTATACCATTGTTGTTAAGTTACAGGAGCATCAATTCATTTTGTTGGATACGGCAAAAATTACTGTTCTGAATACAAATCGTTTACCGCAGTTTGTTGCGAAACTTCCCGATCTACAAACATTTGTTGATTCGTTAGTAAATTTCAAATATTCAGCGACCGATCCTGACAATGAAAATCTAACATTCGCATTTGTAAAATCACCAAGCAACGCAACTCTGCAAAGTGATGGAACATTTTCCTGGAAACCCGAAGCGACCCATCTTGGAAAAGACACAATCGTTGTGAACGTTAATGATGGAACAAGCTCTGTCCCGGATACTGCTGTTCTTACTGTGAATGGATTTCCATTTGCTGAAGTGACACAAACAGTTTTTGATTTTGGTTCTATCACGTTTGGCGGCACCAAAACAATGAGGTCCATTATAAAAAATAACGGTGTTGTTCCATTATCGTTCCGTGCCTTACCGCAGTCCAATCCGATCTCCGATCTAAATTTTATTTTAGACACTGTTGGTGTTTCCACTATTTTACCGGGCAAACAAGATACTGTTTCGATTACGTATTCTCCTAAAACTGTCGGCGGACATTCTGCGGGATATATTTTTACAACAAATGATTTTCGAAAGCCATCGTACGTCTTTACGGCAAACGGTTCTGCTATTGCGAAACTTGTTGTCACAAAACGTCTGTTGGTGGATGTTCAGCATAATTCTGCTGCTCCTCTTACGGATTCTGTTAAAGGATTGGGATTGCTTTTTGCCTTTTTATCAAAAAGCGGTATACAAGTTACGTTCAGTGCGCCGGTTCTTCAGCCGCATGGAAATGATATCCTACTACTCGTTACTCCTCAGAAAAATTTCTCCAAACCGGAAATCGACTCGATAAGTTCTTTTGTGAAGAATGGAGGATTGTTGATTGCTTTGGGGAACTCTGTGCAGGAAGGAAATAATGATGCATTAAATTCACTTCTTAAAGACTCTTTATGGTCGACAAGTCTTTCTTTGAATAACGATGTTGTTGTTGATTCAACGGCAAATATGCTTTCTCCTCTTGCTCCATTATTGACGACATTTGCCGATACCAAACATCCCTACTTTGCGAATGTAGACACGTTAGTTTTCTTCTCAAGCAGCAGTGTAAACGTATCTGATGGTGCGATACCGTTTGTGACAACTTCAGGAAAAGGAAAAACAATTGGCACTCCTTCGATTGTTCAGCCCACAGTGATTGGATTGAATAAAATCGGAAAAGGAAAAATTGTACTGATGGGAGATGCAGATGCGTGGAGAGTTGATTCCAAGAGCGATTCAGTTCCGCCGAATATTGCCATTAAAGATAACCTGGCATTTGTACTGAATGTTTTGAGTATTACAGAAGATTACGAAGTAAAAATGCCGGCAAAAACTCCGAACGAACGATATCAGTTGGTTAGCATTCCGTTCGATCTGGAAAATTCTGATATTAAATCCGTCCTGAAAAGTTTGGGAGAACCAAATCCGTTGATCTGGAGATTGTTTGGACGTTATGATCCTGCGGCAGCGAAGTACGCGGAATTTCCAAGTGATAAATTCAATTCGTTCCGTCGCGGTGAAGCCTATTGGCTTATTACACGCGGACAATTTGATTTGACTCCCGGCAATGCCACAATTGTTCCGGTGCAGAATTTCTTCCCAATCAAAATCGGTCCTGGCTATTCAATTATTGGTAATCCATTTCCATTTAAAGTCAGTTGGAAACACTCTACCCATGATTCTGTGCAGAATGTAATTTGGGGATTTGATGGTACCTCATTTAAGGCGGAATCACTCGCATTGGATAAATTTACCGGATATTTTGTCAAGAACCTTACGAAGGATAGCCTCACTATCTACATCAATCCTCAGGATATCACCGATATTCCAAGTCCAACTCCAAACCTGGGGAAAAATGCCACTATTGCTTCATACTTGAAGGAAGGTGAATGGAGAATCGGCATCTCGGCGCAGTCTGGGAAATCAAGCGATCTGGATAATTATGCCGGTGTGGCTTCCGGTGCCAAAGAAGAATTTGACAATTTCGATATTTCTGAACCGCCACCGACGCCGACCGATTATGTAATTGTACGCTTCCCCAATAAACATTGGAAACAGCAGCCAGGATCATATGCAATGGATATTCGCGAAACGAACGAAGAGGGACTGTATTGGGATTTTGAAGTGATCTCATCAAGAGTACAATCGAATGTGGAACTTGCACTGACCGAATTTGGGAATTTGCCGAATAGTTTTTCACTGTATCTGATCGATAAAGCAACAGAAAAAGCTGTTCTTTTGAGCAATACGTATCAGTATCAATTTACGATGATGAAGAATGAAACGCGCCGGAATTTTAGATTAGTTGCTGGGAAAACAGAATTTATTGAAAAGAATACACAGGGTATTCCCTTGATCGCTCTCGATTATGCATTACTGCAAAATTATCCGAATCCATTTAATCCATCAACCCTAATTCGATATGTGCTCGGCCATAGCGGACATGTTACTCTTGAGTTGTATAACATGCTCGGTCAACGTGTAAGAACTTTAAAAAGTGAATTTCAAACAATTGGCACATACAATATTGAATGGGATGGAAAAGATGAAGTCGGCACCACTGTTGCAACCGGTGTTTATTTTTATAAAGTAAGTGTTGTGTCAAATAACGAAAAAGTCTTCACCGAAACGAAGAAAATGGTTTTGATCAAGTAATATCGGAACGGTCAGTTTATCCGCCAGTTTTTGGCGAACAAGTCCGTTCCAAGCAGGAGGATTGGCCATTTATACTACAAAAAAAAACGGAACGTTTTATCAGACGTTCCGATGAGATCTGACATCTTGATAAATTTTATTGTTGTAAAATCCTCCTAGATATGCCGCCTTGATTCCTCCCTGTTATAACGGTACATTATCATTAAAGATTTACACCTCGTATATTAACTTCATGGTACCGAATGAAACCAATATTACAAATATTTCTTACAATCATTTTCATTTCTCCGCTTGGTGTTGCACAATCATCCACTCCTCCGAAGCGAGAATTTCGTGCCGCGTGGGTTGCAACGGTCTCCAATATCGACTGGCCTTCGAGTAAAACTCTCTCCAGCTCAGAGCAAAAAGCTGAAGTGATTAAGATTCTGGACAATCACAAACAGAGTAATATCAATGCGATCTTATTTCAAGTCCGTCCTTCGTGTGATGCATTTTATCAAGGGGGACTTGAACCGCTTTCTGAATATCTTGTTGGAGCGCAGGGGGGAAACTTGAGTTTGTATTATGATCCTCTTCAATTTTGGATCGATGAAGCGCATAAACGGGGCATGGAGCTTCATGCGTGGTTCAACCCGTATCGCTCAGTTGTTGCAAACACCAGCAGCGTACATAGTACGCATATCTCCAAGACTCATCCTTCATGGAATATTACGTATGGTGCAAGTCCGTACAAACTTCTCGATCCGGGAATTCCAGCCGTGCAGAATTATTCGGGAAGCGTCATTATGGATGTCGTGCGGCGATATAATATTGATGGAGTGCATTTTGATGACTATTTTTATCCTTATGGAGGAATGACGAATCAAGACAGCGCGACATTTGCAAATTATAAGGGAGCATATACAAACATCGGCGATTGGCGCAGGAATAACGTGAACAAATTTATCGCGATGGTTCACGACAGTATCAAAGCGATAAAGCCTTGGGTGAAATTTGGCGTCAGTCCATTTGGGATTTGGAAACCGGGGTATCCGGCTGGCGTTAGTGGTTTGAATGCGTATACACAGATTTATTGTGATCCATTGAATTGGTTAATAAATAAAAAAGTAGATTATATTAATCCGCAAACCTATTGGGCAATAGGAGGTGGACAAGATTATTCCAAACTAATGCCATGGTGGAGTGATACTATTAAAATTGTCGCGAATGGGCGTCATTTATATACTGGAAATGCTGTATATCGTTTATCAGTATCGGAAAGTAATTGGCCTGCAAGTGAGATTCAAAATCAAATAAACTTAAATAGAGTGAATAGTCGTTCGCAAGGATTTGTTGCTTTTAGTTCACGATCTGTTACAAACAATCTTAAAGGGATTCAGGATTCACTTCGGAATAATCAATTCCGATATCCAGCACTGCACCCGACGATGTCATGGCTGGACAATGTTCCACCTCTCGCCCCTGTTAATCTGATCTCATTGACATCAAACAATTTAGTACAATTACAATGGCAAAAATCGGGAACCGCATCGGATAACGACACAGCACGGTATTTTGCAGTCTATCGCGCACGAACACCCGATACAATCAATGTGAATGATATTCGGCAGATTATTGCAATTACAACCAAGGACACAACCAAGTTTACCGATAATGCTGTTGCAAACGGATCGTCCTATTCCTATGTCGTCACCGCGTTCGATAAATTGCACAACGAAAGCGATGCATCGGCAAAGACCACCATCACCGTTACCGGTGTTGCTGAAGAGATCACCTTACCATATACATTCACCCTTCACCAAAATTATCCGAATCCTTTTAACCCGGTTACAACCATTCACTTTGTCCTTCAACAAACTGATTATACTATTTTAAAAATCTATGATGTTTTGGGACGTGAAATTGCCACTGTGATTGAAGGTGAACTTGAGCCTGGGGATCATCAGTATCAATTCTCGGGCGAAAATCTTTCGAGTGGTGTCTATTTGTATAGACTTATCAGCCGAAATTTCGTGGAGACAAAGAAAATGATTCTGCAAAAATAATTAGAAGTGGTCTCAAAAATACCTAATCATTGTCATTTCGAGATGCGAAGCATCGAGAAATCTCGATTTTGTCTTCAATTGTAAAAACGAGATTCCTCACTTCGTTCGGAATGACAATAAAATTCATTTTTGAGACCACTTCTACCAACATTCATATTAGCGTTACAAAATCCTGCAAAACATGCAGGATTTTGTGTTTTTAAGGCGTCAACCTAAATTGAGGTAGTGGTGCATTTTAATTTTTAACATACAACCTCCTTTTATGGTTTTCCATTGATTTTTTCATATAGCTTGTGCAAAAGAGTTATAGTTTAAGAGTTCGTTCCAATTCCAAAGCCTATTTGTAATATTCGCCTCCATTGCGGGAGTAACTCTAAGCGTTGAATGAATCCGCATGAAGTTGTAGTGGAAGAAATGTAACGACACGGCACATTCTAGGTTCTTCAATTTCTTGCTAAAAGCATTGGTAAGGCGTGTAAATCTTCTCATTTGCATCCTCATTGTAAGGTTCTGCCGTTCAATATGAGAGGTGCTAATCCGGCTTTTTTTAGGATCACCGATTAACGGGCGTATTATTACCTCCTTGATGTTGGCGGGCGAATATCTCTTTTCTGTAACAGTTGAATCATTATAAACTTTATGGACTTGTCCGTAGTTCACATCGTTTCCGAAAACATTATCAACGGCTTTGAAATAAGCGGTAAACGAGTCGGTTGAGAGTTGAAACTTGGCGGGGATTCTGTATTTGAGGTCACTCATTAAAGATTGAGCGTTGTTATAGCTTCTTTTTCCGATGAGGTAGGAAGCAACAAGTTTTGTCTCGCTATCCATTGCAACCCAGACGTATTGATCGCCAAGTTCTCCGCTATCAAGCGTTCTAACCTGCTTTTGTTTCTTTGCTACGAATGTCCAAATCTCATCTACCTGAATGTATCGGGCTTTCAGATTTACCAAATAAGAATCTTGAATCTCTCTTGCAATCTCCCCACAAGAGACGAGTAGGCGTAAGATGGTTCTTTTATTCACCCCAGTCATTCGTACTGTGCTATTGATTGAATTACCCTCAATCAGAGCGTTCAGCACGAGAATTTTCTTTTGTTCCGGTAAAACGTTCATAGGGAAAATCTCCTTTTATGTAAGGTTATTGATTTTGCCCGACCATGAACGTATATTTGCGTTGAGGTCATTGTCCGTTCAAGCGGGCAGTGATTTAAGGGGTTTATAGGTGTATCAAGCACCTGTAAGCCCCGCTTTTATTTATATCGAATCTCTTGGTTTGTGAGTAGTGCCAGAAAAAACTTTGTGTTTCATAGTCCCACATCCTTGCGTTTATTTCAAAAATAAACATAAGAATTAGGACTCGCTGAATGTCTAAAACAAAAAGAACTTCTTTAGAAACGGCTAAGATTTTTGGACAATCGAATGTCTAAGATTTTTAGATTTCAATTTGCCTTTTGCGATTTCCTTGCGTTCTCGTTCTTTGAATTTCCTATACCGATAATCCAACTTTTTTTCATCCATCTGGTGTTTATGAGCTACAAGTCGGATTGCTACTGAAAGTGCGCTTTTAGCTTTTTTGCTTTGCATATCCGCGTCAGTGGCATCTATTTCATCGTAAATCTCTTTTGTTTCCTTTTTCACATTGTGCTTCATAAACTTTTCAGCATGATCTTTATATTTTTTGCTGTCTCTTCTTATCTCTTTTATGGTATAATTGCGTTTCTCAAACCTTCTGTAGAGTCTTGCATAGTCCGCAATTATTTCCTTAAAAAACTTCTCATAATCAACTTTAGTTTTCCATAAACGCACCAAAGTGTCTTCTAACTCGTCTTTTAATGCTTCAAAGAATGTGGTATTATCCGCATCTTCTGTCCATCTATAGGTTGAGTCTAAAAACTCCTCTATGTATTTTTTTGCCTTTTTGTGTAGTTCTTCATTTTCCATACTGCGAGAGTATAGAAATAAAGGTTTTTATAGTCAAACCTTGATTTTGGCAAAAAAGAGAGCTACATATACCCAAATTTACTATAACCCAACCGCCTCTTTTGTGCTAAGAATATGAATCCGAAACGCCAACATACTTACTTCTTTAAGCGTTAAATCTTTCACCAACGGATAAAGGACTCTCGCCAATGGTGCAATTGTGGCTATCGTATATGGTTCTCTTGGTTTTACTTCTTTTTTCTTACTCATTTTTGTTCTCCTTGGAAAGGGACTTTCGTTATGGAATGGCTTAATTCTCTAAAACCCGAACACACAGTTGGATTTTTCACTACACTCGGTGCGCTTGTCGGGATTATTGGCGGTGTAATCATTGCTTTGATAAATTCTCATGCTGAATCTAAAAGACACAAATTAGAAATAATAATAAAATCTGCTCTTGATAGTTGGAAATATACTAGCGATATGACTCTGAAGCGTGCAGACAAAGCAAACGCCGGTGCAATAATATATCCTTCTGATTTGTTCATTGTCCGGATGTTAAAAATTTCAAAAATTTTAGATGGAAAAGATAAATCGGCGGAGGAAATACTGGAAATATTAAAAAATGCCGACGCAACAAATAAAACCATTAAGGATTATATGACAAACAAAAGTGAAATTCAGAAGTTGGAAAATAAAAAACCGGATTAATTACTCCCCCTTCTGTTTTTCTTAAATTTATCTTTGCACCAATCCCATAAGTCCGATATTGCATCATTGCATATTTCACGACGCATAAGGTAGTATGTTAACATAAAACCGCAAAATTGAGCTATAGAGTAGTATAAAATGCCTTTTGCAAGCCAAACATTGTATTCTTGAGGAGTCATAATACTACACCCCCCTTCCAAAATGCACCACTACCTAAATTGATAGTCGGTGGTTTATTGGCTATATTCTTAGTATTAATGCAAGTTTGTTGAAACCTATGGTATCTTTTACACAGCAACGAATAGACGAAATCCTTTCCGTTATTAAAACAAAACGCATCGCCATCATTGGTGATGTAATGATTGACCGATATGTGTGGGGTAATGTAAACCGCATCTCCCCGGAAGCACCTGTCCCTATTGTTGAAGTGGAAAGTGAATCGTCGCGCCTTGGCGGTGCCGCTAACGTTGCCAATAACATCACGTCGCTCGGCGCCGAAGCATTTTTGGTCGGGGTGGTCGGCGATGATGCCGGCGGAAGAGAATTTCGCACTGTTTTGCAACAACAGCGGACATCTTCCGACGGGATTGTGACTGATCCGACGAGACCGACAACTACCAAGACCCGCGTGATTGCACATCACCAACATGTTGTTCGGATCGATAGTGAAGAGAAGAAAGATATCGATCGATCCATGCAGGATAAAATATTCGCTATTCTTGAGAAACATATTGATTCAATCGATGGAATTATCATAGAAGATTACAACAAAGGTGTGATTGTAAAGGAATTGATTATCCGGCTCATACAATTGGCAAACACACACAAAAAAATTATTACCATCGATCCAAAATTCAACAATTTTTTTGAATACAAAAATGTTACGGTCTTTAAACCGAACAAAAAAGAGACGGAAGAAGCACTGGGAAAAAAACTTACGACGGACGAAGAGGTAATAACTGCAGGTAGAACACTTTTGGAACGTCTGAACGCTGAGAATGTTTTACTAACCAGAAGTGAAAACGGGATGAACCTATTCGAAAAAAACGGAAGAGTGTCCCATATACCGACACATGCACGCAAGGTTGCTGATGTCTCCGGTGCGGGTGACACGGTCATTGCGACGTTAACAGCTGCTCTTGTCTCCGGAGCATCTATCGCAGAATCAGCCATGTTGTCCAATATTGCCGGCGGTATTGTCTGCGGTGAAGTTGGTATTATTCCGATTGATCCGGCGATCTTACGTTCTACAATTCTTGAAAAACAATTCTAATGGGAAACGTTTACACGCAATCAACATTGGCTGAAACAAGAACCCAATGGAAGAAACAACATCTTACCATTGTGTTCACCAATGGCGTGTTTGATATTCTTCATCGAGGACATATCGAATATTTAACCAAAGCGAAATCGCTTGGTGATCGTTTAATTGTTGGAATGAATTCCGATGCTTCAGTGAAACGAATCAAAGGAGATCTTCGGCCAATAGTGAAGGAAGAGGATAGAGCATTTGTTTTATCTCAATTAGCGTGTGTCGATGCGGTCTGTCTTTTTGACGAAGATACGCCCTACAATATTATATCGCTGCTTTTACCGGACATTCTTGTGAAAGGGGCGGATTATTCCCTCAACGACATCGTTGGGAAAGATATTGTTGAGCGTGCCGGGGGAAAAGTTCAAACAATTGAATTTGTCCCGGATAAATCTACCAGCAATATTGTGGAAACAATCGTGAGCCGCTTTGGTAAGAAATAATTCATGATAAAAAAGCTCTCTAAAATATTTTTGTATTCTTTTCTTGCCGTGATACTTGTGGCGATCGGAACCGCACTGTTCACGCAGACTCCATTGTTTCGCAAAACGCTTCGGTCGACCTTCTATACGTACCTTGCTAGCGAACTCAATGCCGATATTTACATCGGCGAGATCAATGGAAATCTTTTCAGCGGATTTACTGTGGATACAGTCATGATGTATATTGACGGCGCTCCATTCTTAGAGGCGGGAAAACTTAACGTTCAATACAATGCGCTTGATCTTCTCAGAAATAAAATATCCATTGATACGTTAACATTGGAAAATCCTTCAATTAATCTCACTCGGTGGAAGAACGGCGATTGGAATGTTAATCATTTAGCGAAAAACCCATCACTAAAAGATTCCACGGAGTCGACGTTGTTAATCACTGCCCGCCGTGTTCGGATATCCAACGCACGGTTTCACCTTACGGATTCTACGGGAGAATATGACAAATCGATCGTCGATCGGAACGGAAAACCAAGCATTAATTACCACAATATTCTTCTTGAAAAGGTCAATATTGACCTGCGTGGAAAATATTCGGAAAAAGAGATTGATGTTACTGTTACTGATTTCTCGTTTTTATCATTGCAGCAGAATTTCATGCTTGCAAAACTTTCTGCCAATGTTCGGCATACCAAACAACAAACTTCCGTAAAAGATCTTACTATTATTACCCCGGATTCGCGAATCAAAACATCTGTATCGATAGATAATATTGATGCTTTTGCAATCAGTGATTTAATTGATCTTCGCCGAAGTCAGGTATCACTCACCATTTTCCCATCCAATATTCTTTCACGTGATATTCAAGTCTTTCTCCCTTCATTAGATTTTATAGAAGGGAATATAATTTTTGAGGGTGAGATGGAAGGAAATTTTGAAAATGTTTCAGTGAAGCGTCTCAATACAAAGTTTGGTACTTCTTCTATTTCGCTTTCTGGTACCGTATCGAACGTCTACAAACCCGAAGATCTTCGGTTAAATATTGTCTCATCCAATAGCACAATTAATCCTGACGATGTCCCGACATTGATGCCGTATTTTAACATTCCGAATTATAAAAACCTTGGATTGATAACGCTGGATTTTCAATTTGTCGGAAAGCCTCTTGATTTTCTTGCCATTTCCAAGATAAAATCTGCCGCAGGGACTGTAACTGTTGACGGACAAATGGTCATAACGGAAGAAAATATACATTACAAAGGGATTCTTGCCGGAAATGACGTAAATTTTGAAAAAATATTTGCAACGAATGAGCTCACTTCCCGTTTGAATACCAGAATTTTTATTGAAGGAGAAGGAGTTTCACTGGATAAGTTAAATGCAGAAGCAACTATTGAAATAGATTCTTCTTCCTTTAGAAATATTCCATTGAACGCCACCTCCGTTTCAATAAAAGCACATGAGAAGAAATTCAACAGCGATATTGCGCTTCGTTCGCCTGATGGTAATATTACTCTTAAAACTTCGATAGATTTTACCGATCAAAATTTGCCGGAATATGCTCTTTCCGGAATAATCCGCGGATTGAATCTGGCTCCAATATTACAAGACAATTTTTATACGTCAAATATATCCTTTGATATCGATCGGTTCGGAAAAGGTTTATCATTGTTTGATAATTATTCTGACACCAAAATTGATATTCACGAGTCCAATTTCAATGGAATTCCGTTTGACAGCGCCCAGATTATTGTAAAGTGGCTGAAAGATTCAACCAATAACGATATCCTTACCGTCCAATCCCCGCTTGTGGATGGTCAGATAAAGGGAAAATTTACTATCAAGGATATTGTGAATAATGTTCAGACACATCTTGCCGGATTAAATAAGATATATACATATCAACGGGGGATTATTGATTCAACGATTCATCTAGTGTTGGATTCGCTGCCAGACAATTCGTCAATTCCACTCAGAGAAAGTTCTCTTTCCTATGATCTGAATCTGAAGAATTTGAAGCCGATTTCAACATTTTTCAGGTTTCCGGAATTAGATCTTGTGGGAACAGCGAAAGGATCAATTCAGAGCGATACAGTACATTCATCGTCATCCGGAATTATTCAACTCGCTCACGGTAGTTATGCAGACACTTCGGCACATATTGGTGCAACAAATGTCAGTTTAGATTATGCACTAAAAAATATTTCCTTGCCCGAATTGATCTCACCGATCGATCCGTTGAACATGACCGTTCGTTTTAACGGTGATGAACTCACGGTGAATAAAACCTCGTTTCGGCTGATGCAATTGAATTTCGACTTCAACAATCAAAAAGGGAAATATTTTGTTGCAACAGATATTGATACAATGCTTACCGCTGCGGTAGAAGGTGAAATTGAAGTATCGGACTTACTCAATCGGTTCACCATATCGCGATTGAATGCAAAATATCAAGGCTTGGCGATTCAAAATTCCGGTCCATTTATTGCGACCGAAACACGGGACGGTTTTATCATCGACTCTTCAATATTTATTCGCGGGGATGAAGAGTTTTTTATAAAAGGAAAGTATGATTACCGTGGAGCCATTATGGTTGATGCATCCATAACGAACTTTGCATTGTCGGATATCTTTTTTGTGAATACATCACCGGAATTCAGACAGCAGGCGTTTGCTCTTGGCGGTACGATAGATGCTGCAGTAAAAATTACCGGAACGGTTGAAAATCCTATCATACTCTCACAAATGGAGGGGAAGGATATCTCTTACCGCAATAGCAATTTTGGCAATTTGGATGTGGCTCTCAATTATGCGAAGAAAAAAGCAGGAATTAAGATAGAATTAAGCAATGAGCAAAAAATAGACACAGCGACCAGTTTTAATCTTGAAGGAGTAGTTCCCATCGATCTGAGCTTTACCGATGTTGATAATCGAACACGTTTTCAAGGAATGGATATTCGATTGACAGCGGGGAATCTGCCTGTTGAAATGTTCGACATCTTTATTCCTGAGATTGACCGAATGAAAGGGAAAGCGGATGGAATGATCGATATTACCGGTTCATTGAGCGAACCTTTAATGGCGGGATCCTTGCGTGTGCGTGATGGATCATTCCGTTTAGAAATGTCGGGGATTGAATATACTGTAGCGGGAAAGATCGTTTTGGACAGTCAGCGAATGAAGTTTCCTGAATTCAAGATTAGCAATATGAAAAAGGATTATTCCGACGGTGTAGTTTCTGTAGGAGGTTATATTTTGTTAAAGGGATTTGCACCCTCCGAGTATCATTTAACAATGAATGGTGAATTATTGGTGCTGACGGAAAATTCACGAGCAGCAAATCAATCATTTTTTGGAAGTCTCATCACGCGAACAGGGCAGAACGGATTGAAATTCGAAGGGACATTTGAACGTTCCAGAGTAATAGGAGAAGTGTTGGTGCAAGAAGCGTTTATCACATTTCCTCCTACACAGCAATCAGCTTCATTCTCTTCTGCCCGTTTTGACGACGTGGTTTTTGTGGATGATACTTCCCGAAGTATCGTTGACACAACATTGGTGAAAAAAATTCTTCAAATGATTAGTCCCACATTAAAAGCTAAAGATGGTGAGCGAACATTTCTAGACGGGTTCGGTTACGAATTGACGATACAGACTCAAGGAAACGTCAGCGTAAAAATGGTGTTTAATGCTGAAGCTACAGCCTACGAAGAGTTATCTGCCGAACTGAATGGAAAGATGGTGTTGAAAAAAGATGAATCCGGACAACAGCTGACAGGAACAATTAATGTCGGTGAGGGCTCAAACTATAAGTTTTACAAGGAGTTTAAAGCGACAGGAACTCTGACATTTGTCGGGGATGCACAAAATCCTCAATTAAATATTCTTGCAAAATATGAAGGAACACACTGTAAAAAACCCGATCCGGAAACCGGAAATTGCGCTGAAGCTATTGATATTGAAAAAGTAGTTGTATCATTGGAAATTACAGGGAACCGTTTTAATCCTAAATTAAAGATTGGATTGGCAACTGTTGATCAGAATGATCGGGAAATTCCAAGACTTGGTGATGTGGAGAACGACGCGATTGCATTTTTATTGACCTCGTCTTCCGGCGAATCCGGTCGGTTCCGCGAAGAGTTGTCTTTGTATGATCGTAATCGGTTGGGAAATCAATTGACCGAAGCAATCGGCGGAACGTTCATCAACAGCTTACTTTCCGGTGTGGTTATGGACTTCATCAAAGAAAATAATATTCCCTTTGTAAAACGAGTAGAAGTGCGTAATGTGACGTCGGAAACAGACATTAACATCACCGGTGAATTTATGGATGCGGTGATCAATTTCGGCGGCCGCGTTTTTAAGGATGTCAACAATACCAACATCAGCGTTCAGATGCCGGTGCTGGGAAAGCAGAACCGTAATTTCATGTTTGAAGTTGAGAAAAAAACTGAGAACTATGACTATTCAATTCAAGCACGCACAATTCTTGGTGCGCGTCTTTTCTATCGCTTCACTTTTTAACATACCTCATGAAAACCAATCAATTGCGTGACCAGGTCATTGCATATCTTTCCAAACGGACCAAAGAAGGGTTCAAATCGCGTCAGCTTAAAAGATTGTTTCGCATCTCCGAAGAAAGTGAATTTCAAGAGCTTCGCCATATTTTACATACTATGGTGGATAAAGGAGAATTGAAGTGGACGAAACAGCGCGGATATCACATTGCCGCCACGTCGAACAAAATTCAAGGTACAGTGAAAGTTGATAAACGAGGAAACGGCGTCGTTACCACCAATCACGGCGAAGTTTTTATTGATAAAGAATCGTTACATACGGCATTCAATGGAGATGTTGTTGATATTGCGGTATTTGTTTCGAAAAAAAATAAAAAAAATGAGTCTTCGGTAAACACGGGCGAAGTCTTGAATGTGGTTTCACGCGCTCACACACAGTTTGGCGGGACACTGCAGAAAAGCAAAAGCTTCTATTTTGTCCTTCCCGATGACCCGACGGTGAAACGGGATTTTTATATCCCTCCCGAAGATTTAAATGGAGCGGAATCTGGCGATAAAGTGCTCGTAGAACTTGTGGAATGGGATGATCCGTATAAGAATCCCGAAGGCCGGATTATTTCCACCCTTGGTGCTGCGGGCGATCCATTCGTTGAGCTTCGCTCGGTAATACAAGCATATCGATTACCAACATCGTTTCCTAAAGAGGTAGAACATGCAGCAGCAAGCATTCCTGCGGAGATACCTCAAACTGAGATAGATAAACGGCTGGATCTTCGTAAAACAGCAATACTCACTATTGATCCTCACGATGCGAAAGATTTTGACGACGCGCTTTCTATTGAAGTGCTCGAAGGTGGTTCATATCGAATCGGTGTCCATATTGCCGATGTCAGTGCGTATGTGACTGAAGGAAGCGTCCTTGATCAGGAAGCATTTGCGAGAGGAACATCCGTTTATCTTGCCAATCAAGTAATTCCAATGCTTCCGGAAAAACTCTCCAACAACATTTGCAGTCTTGTTCCTCACAAGGATCGTCTAACGTATACCGTGTTCATGAATGTTACGGATAAGGGAAGAGTGCGAAAATACGAGTTTGCTCGAAGTGTCATTAATTCCAAACGAAGATTCACCTATGAAGAAGCGGAAACTATTCTTGATAATAAAAAAGGGGAATATTCAGAAGAGTTGAACCAACTGTGGTCTGCGGCAAAAATTCTCCGGAAAAAACGGATGCATAATGGAAGCATTGATTTTGATTCGCCCGAAGCACGATTTACCTATGACGACAAAGGAAAACCGGTTGACATCTACATTAAAAAAAGATTGAAGAGTCATCAACTGGTAGAAGAATGTATGCTGCTGGCAAACCAGACGGTAGCAGCACATATCGAAACATTACAGAAAAATGGTGAAATACTTCCGTTTGTGTACCGTATCCACGATTTGCCGGATAAAGAAAAACTTCGCACGTTGGAAGAATTTGTCAGAAAGTTTGGACACAAATTAAACGTGTCGCAGTCTTCTTCAACGAAAGATTTGCAGCAGCTTCTTCTTGAGATCAAGGGGACAAAGGAAGAGAATCTTATCAATGAAGTTGCATTAAGAAGCATGGCAAAGGCAGTTTATTCTACGGACAACATTGGCCACTTTGGTTTGGCGTTTGAGCATTATTCCCATTTTACATCACCGATTCGCCGTTATCCTGACTTGCTTGTGCACCGGCTCTTGTGGGATTATACAAACGGAATGAACGAGAAGCGAAAGCAGTCCATGAAAAAGGAACTTCCCGCAATGTGCAAACATTGTTCGGAACGGGAAAAAGCTGCTGCGGAAGCGGAAAGAGATTCCGTAAAAGTAATGCAGGTAGAATATATGCGTCAGCATATCGGCGTAGAATTCGAGGGGATAATTTCCGGTGTAATTCAATATGGAGTTTTTGTTGAGATCAATAACATTCTTGTGGAAGGATTGTTGCATGTGCGGGATCTGGATGATGATTATTATGTTTTTGACGAAAAACAATATGCCCTGATTGGTGAACGAAAAGGGAAACGACTTCGTTTGGGCGACTCTATAACTGTAAAGGTGGCGAAAGTCACTCCAGAGCGTCGACAGATTGATTTTGTCCTTGTTGAAACGGATATTAAAGAAGAGGGAAAAAAGAAAAAAGGGAAACAACGAAGGAATTAAAGATTTTGTTGGACTGTTCTATTTGTAGAAGACACAACGGGGTAGTTATGAAAAAATTATTGATCGTGCTCGCGCTTTGTTCATCATTTCTTCTGGCGCAGGATGGGAGTTTTGGAAAAAATAAAGTCCAATATAAACCATTCAATTGGTCGTTCATTCAAACAAGTCATTTCGATATTTACTTTTATGATGGCGGAGCGTCAATCGCTAATTTCGCAGCCTTTGCTGCCGAATCCGCATACACATCCATCAGCAACACAATGCGGTATCAATTAAACAACCGCATCGCCATCATGGTCTATAATTCACATAACGATTTTCAACAAACAAATGTTGTTGGGGAATATCTTGAAGAAGGGATCGGCGGTGTTACCGAACTGTTTAAAAACCGTGTCGTACTTCCGTTTGAAGGAAATTATCGTCAATTCCGCCATGTGATTCATCACGAATTAGTACATGCTGTAATGAATGACATGTTCTACGGCGGTTCCATCCAATCGATTATATCCAACAATATCCGAATACAACTTCCGATGTGGATTAGCGAAGGATTTGCCGAATATGAGGCTCTGAAATGGGATACGAACTCCGACATGTTCATGCGTGATGCAACAATCAACACATATCTTCCTCCGATTGAATTTTTAGGAGGATATTTCGCCTATCGTGGCGGTCAATCCGTTTTCTATTATATCGCAAACAAATACGGCGATCAAAAAATTGCCGAGGTATTACACCGTATAAAGTCATTGAGAAATGTTGATGCGGGTTTTAAGAGCGCTATTGGCTTAAGTGTGGAAGAACTTTCTGAACGTTGGCATAAAGAACAAAAAGTACTCTACTGGCCTGATGTTGCCAAGCGTGAAGAACCGGAAGATTTTTCAACCCGCATGACGAACCATGTAAAAGAAAATAATTTTTATAACACCAGTCCGGCAATTTCGCCCCAAGGAGACAAACTGGCGTTTATCTCAGACCGTGATGACTATTTTGATGTCTATATAATGTCCACGATTGATAATAAGATCACCAAAGTGGTGGATGGTCAACGGACGAAAAATTTTGAAGAGCTGCATCTACTCACGCCGGGAATGAGCTGGTCCCCCGATGGAAAAAAGATTGCTTTGGCAGCAAAAAGCGGCGAACGGGATGCTATCTATTTGATCGACGTCAATAGCGGTGACGAGGAAAAGATTGAGTTCGATCTTGAAGGAATATTCACCATCGATTGGTCGCACAAAGGGGATAAGATCATTTTTGTCGGAAACACATCGTACCAATCGGATATTTATTCTTATGATCTTTCAACCAAAGAATTGAAAAATCTTACGGACGATCCGTTTTCAGACTCCGATCCGGTATGGTCTCCTGACGGAACAAAGATCTATTTCGTTTCTGATCGAAAAGACAATCTTTCCCGCAATATGCTCCCGGCAAACTTTAAGATGGTCCGGGCAGCATATAAACAATTAGATCTGTATTCACTTGAAGTTTCCAGCGGTACTGTTGTGCGCATTACCAGCGACGAAGGAAGTGATGAAACTTCACCAGTCATTTCACCGGACGGTCAAAAACTATTGTATGTCTCCGACAGAAACGGCAATGGTAATGTGTATGAGCGAAATCTTGTTACACAGCAGGATAGACCGATCACCAATTCCATCACAGGCGTATATCAACTTTCTCTATCAGCGGATGGCAATAAACTTGCTTTTTCTGCTTTGGATCAGGCGGGATTTGATATCTTCCTTTTGAAAACACCGTTTGAGAAAAAACTTGATGTTGCTCAATTGGAACCAACGGAATATATTAAGCGCAAACAACTTTCCGGAAAGCGAAATACCGATTCCTTATCTGCACTCAATGCCGCAGAAGTAAAAAGCGATACAACCAGCGTGTATGGTGAAAACGTTCACATTGATTTTAATCATTATGTTTTTAATGACGAGGCACCCAAACAACAGGAATCAGAAAATATTCCGACGCTGAATACAAAATCACTTTCTATATCTGGGAATATGGATGACGATAGCAATTTTATTGTCAATAAATATAAACTGAACTTTTCCCCCGATATTGTTTATGGAAATGCAGCGTTCAGCACGTTTTACGGAGTGCAAGGTACTACGATGATGGCATTCAGCGATATGTTGGGCGATCATCAAATTTATTTTTTAACGAACCTGCTGCTTGATTTGAAAAATAGTGATTATGTGCTTGCCTATTATTATCTCCCAGCATTTATTGATTATGGTGTTCAAGGATATCATAGTGCGCGCTTCCTGTATCTTGAAGATCAGATTGGAGTAAATTTGTATCGCTTCCGTACGTGGGGAATTTCCGGATCAGCTTCGATGCCGCTAGACCGCTTCAATCGATTTGAGTTTGGTATTTCCTGGATGAATCTGCTCAGGGAAAATCTTGAATATTCCGTCATCCCCAACCAACGCCGAGAATTGCTCATTCCAAGTATTGGATATGTGCACGATAATACGCTGTGGGGTTATACATCACCGAACAATGGCTCACGCTATAATGTGAACGCTATGGTCAGTCCAAAACTCGAAAAGAACTCGCTTGATTTTCAAACATATACGGCTGATTACCGAACCTATTTTAAGTTCTGGAAAACTTATTCCTTTGTGATGAGGTATTCTGGTGGAATAAGCACCGGCAAAAATGCACAACGGTTCTTTATTGGCGGTACGGACGGATGGATCAATCGGGAATTTGAAAACGGCGGAATCCCAATTGTGAATATTGAAGATTTTGCATTCCTTACGCCGGCGCTTCCCATGCGTGGATTTAATTACAATGTAAAGAATGGAACAAAATATGCATTGATGAATTATGAGCTACGGTATCCGTTCATCCAGTATCTGGTGACGGGTGGGCTCCCTATTGCGCTTGGAAATATTACCGGGGCAACATTTCTTGATGTCGGTTCATCATGGACAAAGGAGAAAGCATTCCGTGCTTTTGGAAAAGACTCTCAGGGAAATATCGCGACACAAGATTTGTTGATTGGAACAGGGATGGGAGTGCGAATGTTCTTATTCGGACTGCCGTTGAAGATTGACGTGGCATGGTCTTATAATGGTTCTAGTTTCTCTGTTCCAAAATATTATTTTTCTTTAGGCGGAGATTTCTAGGTCTCAATCATGCCATGACTTTAAGTCATGGCATGATTGAGACCCTTGACTTCGCGTATTTGACCTCAAATAACAATGTTATAACTCATTCCGTGACTTGACGTCATGACAAGAGTTTTTTAACATTGTATTAATGATTTTTGAATACGGTAAATACTACCATCTCTATAACCGTACGAACAATAAAGAAAAACTCTTTCCCCAAGAAGAAAACCATCTCTTTTTTCTCTTAAAATTTCAAACATATCTTTCTCTACATTGTTCGGTGATTGCTTATTGCTTAATGCCGACACATTTTCATTTTCTGATCCGTATCGAATCAAACGATACTTTGCAAATATCGAAATCAATAGGTGTTGTGCTCCGTTCTTACACAAGAGCGATCAATAAACGCTTTGACCGGAATGGAAATCTCTTTCAACAAAACACGAAAGCAAAAGAAATTACGGATGAACGATACTTGTTTATCTTATTGAACTACATCCATCAAAATCCACTACGTGCTAGATTAGTGACCAGATTAGAAGATTGGAAATATTCAAGCTACCGTATGCTGATAGATAGTAGTGCAATGACTGACAGTCATGGAGTTACCGTCGATAAGAAATTTTATGGAGAGTACTTCAAAACGTCCAATGATTTTAAACAATACTCTGAAGAGTTGGTACAATCTGTGCGAAGTGAATATTGGATATGATGTTCTTATTCACGCCATGACGTTAAGTTATGGCGTGAATGAGAAAACATCAGGCTTTCGTCATCTGTTTTTGCCAGTAGAGATAAAACGGAATTCCAGCCGCAACCAAAAATAATCCAACCATCGAATCTGCTGTTTGTTCAACAATCGTATTGTAGACGAACCACGTTGCAACAATAATAAAAACAATAGGAATGACTGGATAAAATGGAACTTTGTATGAACGTACATCATTTGGTTGTTTGCTGCGAAGGATAAACACTGCCGCGCCTCCAAGTGCATAAAAAATCCAACCCGCAAAAATCACATACGTGAAGATCTGATCATACGTGCCGGTCAAACAGAGTATACAGGCCCAGATGCATTGAACAACGAGCGATTTGTTCGGTGTACGGAATTTCGGATGAATTTCACCCATACTTTTAAAGAACATCTTATCTTTTGCCATTGCATAAAAAACACGAGCAGTTGTCATAGATGTTGCATTCACTGTGCCGAATGTTGAGATCATTACCATTGCCGAAATAATTGCACCTCCCCAGCCATAAAAAATTGCATCCATCACATCCGCTGCAACAAGTTTTGATTGTGCTATTTGTCCGATGGGGAGAATATACAGGTAGGCCATATTTGTAGTGACATAGATGAGAATAACGGCAAGCGTTCCAAAGATTAATGCACGCGGAATATTTTTCTGCGGTTCAATGACTTCTCCTGCAAGATAGGTGAGGGAATTCCAACCATCGTATGACCACAACGTAGCAATCATCGCAACTCCGACTGCAGCAAGTAATGAACCGGAAGAAGGCATTCCCCAAAGCGGAAAGAAATTATCAACGTTTCCTTTTCCGGAAGAGAATGCCAGGACGATAATCGCGCCGATGGCTACCACCTTTAAGATGGTGAAAATATTCTGAATCATCCCTCCAAACTGGACGCCGAAATAGTTAATTGTCGTTACCGTGATGATTGCAAGAATCGCAACCATTGTGACACCAATATTTTTTAACGGGAAAATATTTCCAAGCAAAGGAAGTTGCCATGCCTCCAACTCCGGTCCCAAATGCGGAAGGTCGACGAAATAACCGAGGTATTTTGCGAAGGCAACAGCGATAGCAGCAATAGATCCGGTTTGATAAACGATAAACGTAGTCCATCCATATAGAAAAGCAGTCAACTGTCCGAATGTAACCCGGAAAAAGACATATTGGCCACCGGCTTCTGGAATTAAGCTGGCAACTTCTGCATTTGTTAACGCACCGGCAAGCGTCAGCAATCCGGTGAGAATCCACACACCAATCATCAATCCCGGCACATCAACATTTGCTGCAACATTTTGCGGAGTGAGGAATATTCCAGAGCCGATCACCGAGCCGATAACAACCATGATTGCGTTTGTGAGTGTTAAACGGCGGGCAAGAGTATTCTTTTGTGGTTCCGATGACATTCGTTTCTCCTGAATGGGTAATTGATACGATGGGAAATAATTCTCGGAAAAAAATAGTCAATCACACAGCAAGATGCAATGCATAGAAGAATTTAGTTGAAGATCTCCAACTGCGGTGATTGGGGCTTTAACGGTAGTGTTACTGTGAAAATACTTCCGCTGTTCACAGTGCTTTCCACAGAAATCGTTCCACCATGAATATCGGCGATCCATTTAGAAATGGAAAGACCAAGTCCGCTCCCGCCCAGTTCTCTTGTTCGGGCTTTATCCACACGGTAGAAACGATCGAATATTTTTGAAATGTCCTCGGAGGGAATCCCTACGCCCGAATCTTTAATATCAATTCTGGCTTGATATTGTTCCCGAATAAGCGAGATCGCAACGGTTCCGCGTTCCGGCGTATATTTAATGGCATTGTCGACAAGATTCAATAACAATTGACGTATCCGAACAGCATCACCCAATATGAGGGCGTCGTCCAATGTTCCGAGTGTTACTGTAATTTCTTTGTGCTCTGCAAGCATTTCACAATCCTCAAACAATTCCTGAACAATCGACCGGAGCCAAACATCTTCTTTTGTAAAGTTCGTCAATCCGCGATCTGCCTTTGCCAAGGTGAGCAGATTCTCGATAATAGCGGTCATATGCATTGTCTCTTCGAGTGCGCTGGAGAGTACGGTGCGATATTGTTCGGATGAATTCTTTTTTGATCGGAGCGCAAGTTCCAGTTCGCCGCGCATAATTGTTAATGGTGTGCGTAATTCGTGCGATGCATCGCTGGAAAATTGCTGTATCTGTGTGAATGACAGTTGCAGTCGGCTAATCATTTCATTAAATGTTGCAACAAGACGGCCCAGTTCATCATCTACACCAGAAAATTGGATTCGCTGATCGAGATTATGAGCGGTGATTGCCCGTGCTGCTCGTGCAATATCATCCACCGGCTTGAGTGAACGCGTTGCGAGGAACCACCCGCCGCCGACGGAAATTACAACTGCTACCGGTATTAAAAATAAAAAAATCGAAAAAAGATTGCTGAGTACATCATCAATCTCTGAAATAGGATATGCGACATACACTTTCATTGTTCTGTCTTGACTGACAGCAAGCCGGAGCGGTTGTCCCTTGGCGTTCCAAATAGTGACGAGTTTGGTAATATCCTGCGGAACTTCATCGAACGTGATATCTTCCTTCCCCAATCCCGATTTATAGAGGATATCGCCATTTCTATCTTTGATTTGGATGATCTGTTTTTTTGGCGTTAGAAGAGTATGTTCATAGATCTGATTCCAAATGGCGTCAAATTCAACATCCAATGAATCTGTGTTGACGATTTCAATCTCGTCGGACTTTCGAATTTCCTGTGTTGGGGATTTTTTTTCATTTGCTGCTTGTTGTTTGGGTTTGATCCTCTGTTTTTTCACTTTAACTTTACTGGCGCGAGGTTCAATGAAATTTTTTAACCATACCACTTCATTGTATAACGAACGGTCAAGGCTGGAAAGAAGATTCTGTTCTGTGTAATAATAGGAAGCAAGGGCAAATCCCAATAACGTTCCACCCACGATGAGGGAATAATACAACGTCAGTTTGAATCGAATAGACCGGTGAAGATTCTTCATTGTTTTAGGCATGATCTTTCAGAACGTATCCAACGCCGCGGATGGTGTGAAGTAATTTGGTTTGGAATCCACCGTCAATCTTTGTCCGGAGATGGTTGATGTACACATCAATAATGTTTGTACCAGTGTCGAAATTATAATTCCAAATATGTTCGGTGATGGTGCTTCGGTTCAGAGTTTTATTCTTGTTACGGATGAAATACTCCAACAACGAAAATTCTTTTGAGGTCAGGTCGATTAATTTTCCGCTGCGGATAACTTTTCGGGCAACAAGATCCAACGTAAGATCCGCAATGGTTAATGTTGTGGCAGATTTTTCCGCACCTTTTTTCCGACGCAGTAATGAACGAACTCGAGCAAGCAATTCCGTGATAGCAAAAGGTTTTACGAGATAATCATCTGCACCGGTGTCCAGGCCTTTTACGCGGTCTTCAACAGTTCCTTTTGCCGTGAGCATAAGGATGGGTGTCTCTATCTGTTCTTTACGTAACGCATCCAACACCTGTATCCCATCTTTTTTGGGGAGCATAATATCTAAAATAATCAAGTCGTACGGCTGCTTTTTGGCAAGTTGTTCACCTTTGTCACCGTCGAATGCATCGTCAACCGAATACTTATCCTCTTCCAATCCTTTGCGGATCAGTGCAGAAATTTTTTTTTCATCCTCAACAATGAGAATTTTTGCTTTTTGTTCTTTCATAGGATTGTTCCAACAATGTTCTGATTATTTTGCACGAAGTTCGTTTGCTTTAATAGTTTTTGACCAACGCAATGCACCAGTAAGATCATAGCATTCCATCGTAACAGCGCGATCTTTTCCATGTCCGGTAAAGCGCAACATACCAAAATTATGTGCATCGTTTACTAATGTTCCTTCAACGCGGGATGAACTTTTTAATTCTTTTTCACTTATCTCACTATTCATTCCTGATGTTAATGCCGAACTTGTGAAATCATAGAGAGGATAGAAGGTGCTATCGTTATGGACTACAAGTTCAGTAAGATGACGGTCCCCGCTGAGGAACATAACGCCTGAAATATTATTTTTTTTGATAAAGGAAACCATCTCTTGATATTCGCTTGTAAACTGAGTCATTGCTTCATAATAATTACCGTTGGCATTTAATACCTGATTTCCATTCACAACGAATTTAAATGGTGCCGAGCTGTTTGTTAAACAATCCTTTAACCATTGCAATTGTTCAGTGCCAAACATTGTCTTTTTATTGTCGTCCGGTGCATCATTTGGAGAACGATGGTACCGATCATCGAGTAAAAAGAATTCAACGTCACCCCACAGAAATCTTCCGAACACTCCTTTGGTTTCATCCGTTCCATATGTTTGATTTGCCCAAAAGAGTTTGAATACATCAAGAGAAACGTCTTTCAATCTGTTTGTTCTATCCGCATTATTTGGTCCAAAATCATGATCGTCCCATGTTGCATAATTATGTGTGCTTCCCAAGAGTGCCTGCATTTCAGGAATTTCACGAGTATGGGTGTAACGATGAATGATTCCCGACCGAGAATCCCAATCCACTTCACGAAGATACGTATTGTCCCCGCCCCAAATAAAAAGGTCTGGGCTCTTTGATGCAATGGTATTAAAAATCCCATAGTCGCTTCCGTATGGTTTTCCAGGGCGGTCAACTTCTGGTTCGTTCACATAAGCACATGATCCAAAGGCAACCGAAAAATCGGGTGGGTCCGTCCGCCACTGCCATAACGGTTGCGTTTGGAATCGTAAGGGATAATTTCGTTTAACGACTTTTCCGTCAATCATCAGTTCAAACTCAAATTTTTTCCCCGGCTGTAATCCTGCAATTGCTGTTTTTGCAATGAAGGAATTCTCTTCCAATGCTTTTACCGGCACACTTTTCATTTTTAATTTTGGATTGGCAGATTCCCAATATTGATATTGAACTGTCGACGGTTTTATTGTTTGCACCCATAACATGATCTCCGTCATTTGACCATAGCCGACCATTGGACCGGAACGCAGCGGTGACAACTGGCTATAGAGGGAGAATGTGAATAATATTGAGATCAATAGAATAGAGCAGACGCGCTTCAAAGTGGATCCTTTCTTTTCATTATGGTAAATAAAAGTACCCCATTAGAAACAAGGAAGCAAGCATTCTTGTCGCTAAAAAATTGTAAATCCTTAAGTATTTTTCATTTTCCAGCACACATTCCACCTTGGATATAGGCCAACAATTTTTTATTTTCTAAGCATATGAAACAGATCTCATTTTTTATTTTTCTATTCTTTTCGATCATCCACTGGTCTTGTGGTGTTGTCAACACAGTAGCAGTTAACGCAACAACCAATATTGTTGATTATGGTCTCGAAGCGATCTTTGAAGAATCCGATCTTGATTTTGCAGAGAAAGCAATTCCAGGCAACTTGACGTTATTGGAGGCGTTATATCGTGCGAAAGATAAAGATGATGATCACCTGGCATTCCTGCTGACGGAAGGATATACAGGATATACTCTTGGTTTTGTGGAAGATGTGGATGTTGAACGCGCCAAAATTTTGTATGCTCGAGCGCGTGATTACGGTTTACGGTCGTTAAAAAAGAACAAACAGTTTGCACAAGCATTCGAACAAGATCAAACAGCATTTAAAAAAAGTCTGGAACAATTCAGCAAAGAAGACGTTCCGATGATTTTTTGGACGGCAAATGCATGGGGAAATCTGATCAACGTCAGTATTTCCGATCCGTCGGTGCTCGGCGATCTTCCCAAAGTGAATGCGATGATGGAATTTGTTTTGAAGAACGATGAAACCTATTTTTACGGAAGCGCCCATCTCTATTTTGCCGCGATTCTTGCAACAACTCCCAAGAACCTGGGCGGAAAACCAGACAGCGCACGATACCATTTTGAAAAATGTTTTGAGATTGGGAACAATAAATTTATCCTCCCGCATCTGTATATGGCAAAAAGTTATTGCGTGCAGATGCAGGATAAAGCACTGTTTGAAAAATTGCTGAGAACGATCGATGAAACTTCGCTTGATGAACTGCCGCAACAACGCCTGGTGAATGCCATCGCAAAACGAAAAGCAAAAAAGCTTGCTGAACGTATCGACGAGCTGTTCTTCTAATGTATAATCACCCAACGATTTCCCGAGCTTCAATATGAAAAAACTCTTTTTGATCATTTGCGTTATTGTATTAACCACAATTGGTTATGCGCAAGAATATGTTATTAAATTCGCCACGCTGGCACCGGAAGGAAGCACTTGGATCAACATCATGAAAGAATATGATGCTGCCGTGAAAAAAGAAAGCGGCGGCAAACTTGGATTTCGTATTTATCCCGGCGGAGTTGCCGGAGATGAAAAGGATGTGATGCGGAAGATCCGTCTTGGTCAATTAAACAGCGCAGGGATTACCGGATTCGGCATTGGTGAGATTGCAAAATCTGCCCGGGTGCTTGATGCGCCATTCTTGTTTAAGAATCATGCAGAAGTCGACTATATTGTGTCACAATTCGACGCGGAGTTCGATAAAGAATTTTCAAACGGCGGATTTGTTCTTCTTGGCTGGGCAGAGGTCGGTTCAGTCTATATCATTTCTAAATCACCCGTTTCCAAGATCAGTGATCTTCATAATATTAAAATGTGGGAATGGGAAGGTGATCCCGTAGCCGATGCAACATTTAAGACTATTGGTATCAATCCGATACAGCTTTCCATTACCGATGTTGTCACTTCTCTTCAGACCGGATTAATCACCGGTGCATATGCGTCACCGTTAGCGATTGTTTCGTTGCAATGGAATTCCGCTACCAGTCATTTAATGGATTATCCGCTCACGAATGCTTCTGGTGCAGTAGTAATATCCAAACGTGATTTTGATAAGATTCCGGCAGATTTACAACAGATCCTGGTAAAGCATGGGAAAGCATTCATGCGTAAACTGACGGAACAGAGCCGAAAAGACAATATTAAATCATTGGAAACGCTGAAAAAGAATAAGATGACATTCAATAAACCGGATGCCAATGAATTAAAATCGTATGATGAGATTGGCAGCAAAGCGCGCCGTTCACTTGTCGGAAGGTTGTATTCCGAAGATCTGTTGAATCGTGTTGAAAAAGCTCTCTCAGATTTTAGAGCAAAAAAATAAATAGTGTGCTTATGTTATTCACTCTTACGATAGTATGAAACCAATACTTCTCATAGATAAATGGCTTGAAAAAATTTCCGGCTGGTTGCTCGTCAGTTTGCTCGGAGTTATGATTGTTATGGCATTTGGCCAAGTGATTCTGAGAAATTTTTTTGAATCGAGCATTGAGTGGGGAGATATTTTCCTTCGCCACCTTGTGTTGTGGGTTGGATATTTCGGTGCCGTTATTGCTACCGGTGAGGGGAGACATTTGCGGATTGAATTTGTAAGCAAAATGGTGCCAGAAAAACCACGGAAGGTATTTTTTGTGATCACCAGCATTTTTGCAGGGATCATCTGTTATTTATTGATGCAGGCATCGATTTCGTTCGTTCAACTCGAAATGGAATCGCAATCAACTCTTATTCTTGACCTTCCTAGTTGGTATTTTATTATTATTATTCCGATTGGTTATGCGATGCTGTCGTTTCGCTTTGTTGTCCGCGCGTTGAATTGGAGTGTTGAAATGATCAAAGGGAATTGGAATACTGAGGAGGCGAAGCACTAATGTCGATCATTCTCATCATTCTCGGACTTATTCTTCTCGTTCTTATCGGTACGCCCCTCTTCACAATCATCGGTGCCATCTCCATGTATGGATTTTCCCAAGAGGGGATTGATACTGCTGCGGTCATCATTGAATTGTACCGTCTTGCCGGTCAACCGGTTCTGCTTGCCATTCCTTTATTTACAGTAGCCGGATATTTTCTTGCCGAAAGCAAAGCTCCTCTGCGCATTGTTGCGCTGGCACAGGCGCTCATCGGGTGGATGCCGGGCGGTCTTGCAATTGTTGTGTTGATCAGCTGCGCGGTTTTTACGGCATTTACAGGCGGTTCGGGCGTAACGATTGTGGCGCTTGGTGGATTGGTCTTTCCTATTCTGATCTCGGAAAAGTATTCTGAAAAATTTGCACTCGGTCTTGTCACAACGTCCGGCAGTTTGGGACTTTTGTTCCCGCCATCATTGCCGATTATTCTTTACGGAACATTCGCCGAGGTCTCCGTTGACGCATTGTTCAAAGCGGGGATTGTTCCAGGCGTCATTCTGATGTTGGTGGTTGCAATCTACAGCATTCAGCAGGGAAGCAAATCGCATGTGCCTCGCCATCCGTTTGATGCCAAAAAAGCGTGGAAGGCAATTAGAGGAATAGCGTGGGAGATACCGCTCCCATTCTTCATCATTTTTGGTATTTACGGCGGATTGTTCACGGCAACGGAAGCGGCGGCTGTGACGGCGTTCTATGTGTTTGTTGTTGAAGTGTTCATTTATAAGGATCTGAAGTTTTTCACCGATGTTCCTCGCGTCATGAAAGAAAGTATGGTCTTGGTCGGTGCCATCATTATGATTCTTGGCTGTGCGATGGGATTAACGAATTATCTGATCGATCAACAGGTTCCGCAAAAACTATTTGAATATATCAGTCAGGTTGTCACCAGCAAAATATTCTTTCTGCTGATCCTGAATGTTTTTCTCCTCATTATCGGAATGATGATGGAGATTTTTTCTGCCATCGTTGTTGTTCCACTTATTGTTCCCGTAGCACGACAATATGGTATCGATCCGATCCATCTTGGGATTATCTTTCTGGCAAATCTTGAGATCGCCTATCTTATGCCGCCGATAGGACTGAATCTCTTTATGGCAAGCTTCCGTTTTAAACGGTCAATCGGACAAGTAGCGATTGCAACACTTCCATTTATTTTTGTTCTTTTCATTGCCCTGATTTTAATAACATACGTTCCGGAATTGAGTTTGTGGCTGGTGCAATAGTCACCTCACCAATCAATAATACGTTTTAACTTGAAGGCATTTCACTCAGGAATGCCTTCGTTGTTTTGATGATTCCCTTCTCTTATACATCAACGGAAATTTGAAAATTATCTTTGTGCCTCTCTCACATTGTGGCTATATTTACTCTATATGTCAAAACAATCGTCAAAATATGTCTGTCAATCTTGCGGTTACGTTTCAGCCCGTTGGACTGGTAAATGCCCAAATTGCAATGAATGGAACACATTTGTTGAAGAAGCTCCGACTCCGTTAAAACTTGTCCGCAAAAGCGGGGGCATCGCATCTAAAATTGCACCAGTTCCTCTTCATGAGGTGGATAGCATTGCAGACGTCCGTTTTGTTTCAGGTATGGCGGAGTTCGATCGTGTGCTTGGAGGAGGAATTGTTACCGGCAGCGTCATTCTTCTTGGCGGTGATCCAGGAATCGGAAAATCGACTTTGATGATGCAGGTTGCACTTCATTTGAAAGATAAAGTAGTTCTCTACATTACCGGGGAAGAATCTCCTAAACAAGTAAAACTTCGAGCAGAACGGTTGGGAAAAGCCACAAACAATTTTCAACTTCTTGCTGAAACGAATCTTGAGACAATCATCGATGTGATTGAACGGGCTTTGCCGGATTTGGTGATTGTTGATTCAATCCAGACATTATTTAATCCCAATCTAGAAAGTGCTCCCGGAAGTGTTGGTCAGGTGCGCGAATCAACAGGAATGCTGACGCGAATAGCAAAAGCGAAGAATATCCCAATTATTCTGATTGGGCATGTGACGAAAGAAGGTGCAATTGCCGGTCCGCGGGTGATTGAACATATGGTGGATGCCGTTCTGCAATTTGAAGGGGAGAAGCATTACGCTTATAGAATATTGAGAGGAATAAAAAATCGTTTCGGGTCAACGAATGAGATTGGCATCTTTGAGATGCATGATACCGGTTTGCGGGAAGTATTGAATCCCTCGGAAATATTTCTTTCTGAGAGAAGTTATGGATCAAGCGGTGCGGCCATCGTCGCAAGTCTGGAAGGAACGCGACCGATCTTAATTGAAGTACAAGCGCTGGTTTCCACAAGTAATTATGGTATGCCTCAACGAACGTCGACAGGATTTGATCTGAGGCGTTTGCAGATGTTATTGGCAGTGTTGGATAAACGAGTGGGAATCAATACTGGTGCGCATGATGTGTTTGTTAATGTTGCGGGAGGAATTCGAATTGACGAACCGGCAGCCGATCTGGGAATAGCTACTGCGATTGTATCGTCGCTCCGTGACATTCCTGTTGATTCGCAGACCGTTGCTATTGGAGAAATTGGATTAGGAGGAGAAATTCGGACCATTGCGCATTGTGACAAACGTGTTCAAGAATCGGCAAAACTTGGATTCAAAACAATCATTGTTCCGACAACGAATGCAAAGAAAATGAAATCGTCAAAAGATATTTCCATCATTGGGGTGGAGACAATTCAAGAAGCGATTAAACAGTTGGTCGGATAATAATACTATTCAGCAGGAAAAACGTATGAACGCAGAATTTATGTGGGAAGCTATTCGGCTTTCAATTCAAAATATTCGCGATGGAATCGGCGGACCGTTTGCGTGTGTGATTGTGAAAGATGGAAAAATCGTTGCACGGGGAACAAATAGTGTTACGTCTACAAATGATCCGACGGCGCACGCAGAGATTGTTGCTATCCGCAATGCATGTAAAGAATTAAAGACGTTCCAACTGACCGGGTGTGAAATCTACACGTCATGCGAACCGTGTCCAATGTGTCTCGGTGCCATCTATTGGGCGAGGCCAGATAAAATTTACTTTGCGAATGGAAGAGGCGATGCGGCAAAGATCGGTTTTGATGATGAATTCCTCTATGAAGAACTTCCCAAAAAAATCTCCAATCGAAAAATTCCAACCGCACAATTAATGCGCGAGGAAGCGCTTGCCGCATTTCGGGAATGGGAGCAAAAGCACGATAAAATCCAATATTAACTACTACGATCTCTTTCCAAGGAAAACAGTGTGAAAAAGATTCTTCTAGCAACAAATAATCTCCATAAAGTTGAAGAGATCAAACATTTTTTTGCGTCGCTTCCCTTAGAAGTCCATTCACTCATTGATATTCCCAACGGTCCAAAGACAATTGAGGATGAATCGACGCTTGAAGGGAACGCATTGAAGAAAGCTCGCGAGGCTTTTGAAGTGACAGGAATGCTTTCGCTTGCCGACGATACCGGATTGGAAGTTTTTTATCTTGCCATGAAACCGGGAGTTTATTCTGCCCGTTATGCGGGGGAGAATGCAACGTATAAGGATAATTGCGACAAATTACGCCGAGCGATGACAGGTGTTGCACCGCGCAGACGAAAAGCCCAATTCCGCACTGTTATTGCAATCGTCGGTAAGGGAATTCAACGAACGGTGGAAGGAAATGTTGAAGGGATCATCATTGAAGAACCGCGCGGCGATCAGGGATTTGGTTATGATCCGCTCTTTATGCCAAAAGGATTTTCCAGAACGTATGCTGAGATGAGCATTGAAGAAAAAAATAAACTCAGTCATCGTGCACGCGCTTTGGAAAAAGCAGTAGAGGTGCTAAAACAAATTTAAGGAAGACCCTATAGGTTTTCAACACCTCACAGGTCTTTTAGACCTGCGAGGTATTTTCGACAGACTTGACAATTACTCCAACGTTACAGCCGTACCGCTCGCACTGACCATCAGCATTGTACCATTCCCGACAGTTTCATAATCCAGATCAACACCAATAATAGCATTGGCTCCAAGTGAACGGGCCTGTTGCTGCATTTCATCCAGCGCAATATCTTTTGCATGGCGTAACTCTTCCTCATACGCAGCTGAACGCCCGCCGACAATATCGCGGATCCCGGCAAACAAATCCTTGAAGATATTCGCACCAAGAATCGCTTCGCCGCTGACCAATCCATAATATTTAAGAGCTTTTCTCCCTTCAACCGTGTTTGTTGTGGTAAGTAACATTGTTCCTCCAATGGTTAATGTGGTATCTTCTGATGGAAAAAGTATTGAACCTCTTCTTATATTGTTAGGTGTAGTGAAAATACTCTTACTATAACATAAAAGCAGCAAATAAATTCCTTAGAACCACACAGATAACTTCAAAATAATCCCGATAAAATAATCAGGAAAGGACAGCATGCCATACGTTAATGTTAAAATAACAAAAGACGGAGTGACCGTTTCTCAGAAAGCCCAGGTGGTGAAAGAGATTACTGAAACCCTGCAGCGTGTTTTAGGAAAGAAGCCTGAACATATTCATATCGTTATCGATGAAGTAGAGACTGATAATTGGGGATTCGCAGGGAAGTTGACAACAGAACTGCGAAAGAAAGGGACATAGAAAAGGAAATCCCCGAAGACACTATGTTTTCGGGGATTCTTTGTTATGAACAGCATAATTGCTAGAATCCATTTCAAAAATGAAACTATTGCTATTCTGAGCACTTGTCCGCCTTCTTTTTGGCGGAAGCCTTGGATGTTTTTATACTAAGCGCAGCGAAGCTCCGCTGTACGGAGTGCCGCATAATACAAAATGATGACGGCAAATCTGATACTATTTTCAGATTCCCTGCCTGTCCAAAGGACACCTTCGGTGCGGCAGGCAGGTTCATCCCGATAAACAACATCGGGATTCAGAATGACTGTTTTTTTTGTGTTTTTGAGATAGCTTCTAATTGTTTGTCGAAGTTACTTCCAAGTGTCCGTTTGTATGCACTGCAATTCCATTTCCATTCGAACCATTTTTCTTGAAACGCCCAAACATTCCGGAAGGACGTTTAAAGAATGCAGGAATTCTGTTCTTCCATTCATCCACTTTCATATACACCGCAGGAACAAGAAGAAGAGTTAAAAACATAGAGCTTGTTAATCCACCGACAAGCGCCCAGGCAAGGCCTGTTTTCCATTCGCTACCAGCCGCTTTGGACATTGCAATGGGCAGCATACCAAACACCATTGTTAATGTTGTCATCAAAATCGGACGGAGACGAGATTGTCCTGCTTCCATCAACGCATCAAAGACATTCATCCCTTTTTCAGTGCGCATCTGATTTGTTCTATCGACAATCAGGATAGCATTTTTTGCGACAAGACCGAACAACATGATGATGCCAAGCATTGAAAAAATTGAAAGTGCTTTTCCTGCCGCCGCCATTGCAATGAATACACCAACCATCGCTACAGGGATGGAGAACAAAACAACAAAGGGATACACATATGAATCATATAATGCGACCATGATCAAATAAATGAAAATGATTCCCGCTAACATCGCCATTCCCATACTGCCGAAACCTTCTTGCTGATTTTTTTCGTTACCGAGGTACACAATGCCGATCGATTTTGGCAGTTCAATTTTTGCCAATTCTTTTCGGAAGTCCTGAACAATCGTTCCGGAAGGACGTCCAACAGTTTGAGCGTTGACATAGACAACATTAATGCGATCCTGCCGCTGTAATTTTGTTGGTCCTGCCGATGAGTAAATATTGGCAAATTGATTTAACTCAATCTGTTGTCCGCGCATGTTCATGAATGTTAAAGATCCCACATCGCCAGTGCGCGATCGATTGAATTCATCCAATTGTATGCGGATATCATATTCAGTGTTGCCATCGCGAAATTTTGACTGATCATCTCCCGCCAATGCTATGCGGAGCGTTTGTCCCACTTCCGCGATGGAGAGACCGAACTGAGCAAGTTTTGCCCGATCGATATCAATTTGTAATTCCGGCTTTCCAGATTCTGATGATAGTCGAACATCTTCCGCTCCTTTAATATTGCCAAGAATTTCTTTTACACGATCTGCCGTTTCCTGCACGGTTTTCATATTCGTTCCATTCACGGCAATCTGAATTGGTGCTTGGTCTGCCACACCAAAAATGCCGATGGGAGAGACGAACACTTTCAATCCGGGAATTTCACGGACTCGTTCTTTAATCTCTTCGCCAACCTGGATGGTTGATTTTACGCGTTTATTCTTTGGAACAAGCGCCACGTTTAGTTGAGTGATATTATTGCTGGCAATACCGATGAAACCATCCTGTGATATTCCGACGGTTGTAAACACCTTTTGAATTTCAGGCATTGTGGAAAGAATTCGCTCCACTTCTAATGACGCCTGGTTCGTCTGTTCAACCGTTGCGCCGGGCTGAAGTTCGATGGTGACACCAAACTCACCACGATCCGATTGCGCAATGAATTCAAATCCAATTAATCCCATGAAGACGAGAGAGAACGAACCAATCAACAAGAGCACCGTGCCGAATGCGACCCATTTCTTATGCGTTAAACTCCATCGCAACATTCGAAGATAGTGTTCTTGGAAACGATGATACAGTTTCTCAAAACCAAGGGCAAATTTTCCCATCAATGTTTTATTGGTTAATCGTTCTAACTTTGCAAATCGCGATGCAAGAAGGGGTGTCACCGTAAATGAAACGAACAAACTCATTAACGTTGCAGCAACAATCACAAGAGAGAATTCACGCATGATATTTCCGATCAAACCGCCGACAACTGAAAGCGGAAAGAATACGACAACGTCGACAAGAGTAATGGATAATGCAGCAAATCCGATCTCATTTCGTCCTCGTAACGATGCTGCCCGCTGTTCTTCACCCTTTTCCAGATGATGATAGATATTTTCCAGGACGACAATGGAGTCATCAACAAGAATACCGATCACCAAGGATAATCCAAGCAGTGTCATAAGATTGAGTGAGAATCCAAGAGCGTACATTGCCACAAATGTTGAGACCAGCGAAGCAGGAATTGCAACCAATACAATAAAAGAATTGCGAACACTATGGAGAAACAACAACATCACCAAAGCAACCATTCCAATAGCAAGCAACAGGTCTACGCCGACGGCATTTGCCGCTTCAATGGTGAACAGAGAGCTGTCTTGTGCTATATCAAATGTAATGCCCTCATCCTTATAATCGTTTTGAATTTTTTCCAACTCTTGTCGCACGACTTTACTAACAGCAACCGCATTCGCATCGGACTGTTTCAATATTTGCAATCCAAGAGACGTAGCACCATTCACGCGATTAGTCTGATCCATATCTTTTACGCCGTCTTGCACTTCGGCAACATCATCAAGATGGATATCACCACCCTGTCGTGATTTGCCGACGACGAGACTCTTCATGTCTTCGACAGAATTGAATTTTCCCGCAACACGGACGATGTACTGACCATCAATATCTTTAATCTTACCGGTGGGAAAGTCCATATTGGCATTTTTTATTACCTGGGAAACTTGAAGCAACGAAAGATTATACGACCGAAGTTTCGCTGCATCCAAATTCACTTTAATTTCGCGTTGTTCACCGCCGCTGATGACAACCTGCCCCACTCCCGGAATTTTCGAAATTCTCGGTTGCACACGGTCTTTGAAGAATTGGAAGAAATCCCTTGCAGGCATCTGGCTTGTTACACCGATACGGAGGACAGGTGTTTCATCCAAAGCGATCTTCGAGAGTGTTGGTGCTTTTGCTCCATTGGGCAGTTGCGCCGTAATCTGGTTGACCTTTCGTTGAGCATCCTGCAGGACGATGTCTATCTTTGCACTTTGTTTGAATTCGACGAACACAAAGGAGATTCCCTCGAACGAGGTTGCACGTACGGCATCAATCTTATCAATCCCGGAAACGGCATCTTCGATCAATTTCGTTACATTGTTTTCAACTTCGTACGGCGATGCTCCTGGATAAATGGTGCTGATGGTAATCACCGGCGGAGTAATCTTCGGCAGAAGTTCGTAATTTAATTGTGTGAAACTGAAAATCCCAAGAACACTCAACACGGCGAAGATCACGACGATGATGGAGGGACGTTTAATTGCTAATTCTGTAATTGTCATTGTATTCTTTCTCTTTTCTAAATGGCCGTTGGACTATGAAACAGGAACAACGATCAGTGATAATTATTTGCGAACCACAACAGAAGCATTCTCTTTCAAATTATTTTTTCCATTGACCACAACAACTTCGCCTTCTTTGATACCCGATGTGACTTCGACATTTGTTCCAAATTCTGCACCAACTTTTACTGCGCGTAGTTTTACTACGTTCTTTTCAACAACATATACTTTTGCATCTTTTACGCTTCCAACAATCGCTTCGCGAGGAATGATGATATTTTCTTGAACAGATTTTGAGGTAAAGTTTACCCGTCCGAACATCCCTGCCTTTAAAGGGTGTTTTGAACTATTGTCAATGCGGACTTCAACGGGATAGGTGTGCGCATCATCTCCCTTTGAGGAGATCGTTGCAATTCGTCCGGCAAAAACTGCTTCCGGATAAATATCCGTTGTCACTTCGACATTATCGCCAACAGTTAATTTGAAGACATCTTTTTCCGCAACGTTGATTTTCACCTTCAGTTTTGAAATATCCACTACATTTCCAATCACCGTCGATTGCGGCGCACCCATTACTGTTGATCCAACATCCACGTAGCGGGCGGTGATAATTCCGGAGATCGGCGTAGTGATCTTCGTATCTTTTAATTGACGCTTTGCAATGATATACTGAGCTTCGGCGTTTTGGAAACTCCATCGAGCCTGCTCAATTTGTGATTCGGAAATAGAACTGTCTTTATAGAGTGATTCAAACCGTTCAAGATCTTTTTTTGCTTTTTCGTATAACATTTGCGCTGTCTTATAGTTTGCTTCTTTTAATTCTGAATCCACCTCAACAAGAACTGAACCGGCGGATTTAAAGTCTCCCACCTGAGCATTTACCTTCACCACTCGTCCCTGCGTTTCAGAAATGATGGTGACATCATTATTTGCTGCAATGGTGCCCATTAACGAAAATGTGCTTGAAAGATTTCGTTTACTTGCCGTTACAACGGAAACGGAGTACGATGTAGCAATGTTGCTTCCGGATTGGGAAGTTGCTTGTTGTCCGTCGCCAGGCTGACTGTTCATCATAAAACCAAGTGAAACGCCCAAGATTACTATAGAGATTGATAAAATTCGATACTTTGTCATTGTTAGCCCTTCTGTGTTTTGTTGAAAATAAAATTATTCTCCGATTGATTTTGTCAATCGGGCAGCCGCAAGTTCATAGTCGACAAGCGATTGCGTATAGTTCAATTTTGCCGTTAATAACGCCACTTCGGAGTCTAAAAGATCGGAGTTGACGTTTAATCCCTTTTTATATCGTTCATTGGTGACACGGTAATTCTCTTCTGCCTGTTCTACTCCTTGTTTGGCTACTTCGGAGCGTTCTTTTGATTGTTGCAGCGATAAATAACTTTGTGTCACTTCCAACGATATTCCGTCTTTCATTTGTGAAAGTGCCTGCTCCGTTTGTGACAATTGCGCTTCTGCCTGGGTTGCTTGGCTTCCCGATGTATTCCAATTCCACAAATCGTATGAAACAGAGATACTAACATCCCATGTTCCCTTAAATTCATCTTTTGTCGGGAAGATGCGTTGATTTGGTCTAAGATAATTGTAATTACCAACCAAATAGATTTGCGGATACCATCCGGAACGCGCAATAGAAAGATTTGATTCGCTGGCTTTCAATCGAGCGTTCATACCAAGAATTTCCGGGCGGTTCTCAATCCCTTTTTTCACCAGTGCATCAATATCTGTCGACGAGACAGCGTTTGGCTGCAATTGAGAAAAGATTTCAATTTCAGTCGATAACGGCAATCCTAGAGTGTTGTTTAATGCGATCATCGAGAGAAGGACATTATTCTTTGCATCAATCTGTCGAACAAGCGCATCGGAAAGTTGAACTTGAACTTTTAGTAGATCGTTATTTGTCAATAGACCTTGCTTCATCATATTTTCAGCATCAGCAGCATGTGCTTTAATCTGCCCGACATTTTCGTCGACAACTTTTTTGAATTCTTTTGCACGATAAACATTCCAATAGGCATTTTTAACATTATAGATAAGTTCGGATTTATCTTTTGTAAAATCTTGTTTTGTTGCTTCATAGGAATATTCTGCAATATCTTCGGCGCTGGAAATTTTATTTCCGGTGAAGAGAGGCTGCTGAACGGTAGCCCGTAATGTATAATTGTTGGTAATATTGTCGCCAAGCTGCGCAGCAACGGTATTAAATAACACGGTCTTATTGTCTGCTTGTACCGTACCAAAAGCCGGGAAATTTAATTTAAATGGATCAACAGCGCTAAGTTTAGTATATGCTGCATTCAATTTTACCGAAGGGAGGCCAAGAGCGTTTGTTTCGCTTGTTTTTGCTTCAGCAGCCACTACTTTAAATTGCGATGATTTTAGTGCTTTACTGTTTTCTAATCCTGTCTGCACCGCTTGCTCAACAGTCAGTGAAAGTTTCTGCTGTCCGGAAACAATGGAAATGAACAAGAACAACATCGTGATGAAAAATTTATTCATTATGATACAACCTCTTCTTTCATTGGTTCGGTTAATTTATTTCTGTATTTGTCTCTTCCTTCATCGGTCATCATTCCTTCGAAGAAGACGGTGACCGCGGCTTGATATGCCTGACTAAGATTGATCGGCAGATGAGAAAGCACTTCCGGATTAATGATGGTGCGCATAGCAGTGGCATACATCAATACGAACACCTGCACATTAACATCGCTACGGAATATTCCGAGATCAACCCCTTGTTTTACCATTAATCCAAAATCGTTCATCACTTTGTCATTTCGAAAATTATCCACTTCCTTCCAAAGCTCCGGCATCGTGCGTTGAACATCCAGATAGAACTGTGGTTTCATCTGCTGCATTTCGGAGGTGATAAAGTTGATTGTCTTTCTAATCCGGTCAATAAATTCTACCGAATTATCCAAACGAATACATTCGCATTGATGATGAATCGTTTTTAATTTTTCGCGTGTAATTTCTTTGACGATCTCATCTTTACCGGGAAAAAATTTATAGATGGTTTTTTTGCTCATTCCCATGCTTTGAGCAAACTCTTCCATGGTTGTTTTACTAAAACCATTGGCAAAAAAATGCTCTCGTGCAGCTTCAACAATTCTATTCTTCAATTCTAAATCGGACACAATGCTCTCCTTCTTTCTGCTATCTGGAAACCCGCAACGTTTTTTTGGTTTCCGATGTTCCATTAAAAAATGCAGATTTCCTGCATTGATTGACGTGTAAGTCTAAAATATATTGTAAGAAACCGTGATCGTTTCTACGGTTTCCAATATACCTAAGTTTCACACTTTTTGCAATGAGGTAAAGAAAAATTAAGAATTCGTTAAAACCACAAGGTTTTCAAAGAACTTCGAGGGTAATTTACTCTGAAAACAGAGAAATGTTGCTAGTTTTTCGGTGAACGAAGGAAGGTGCTCGGTAAAAGAGGTAAAAATCCTAATTTAGCGTGTTGAAATTTTCAATAAAAGTAAAGACAGCCTTTATGGTTACCATTTTTTGAAAATAAAGAATGCTGCCGCAATGATAAGAATGAAACCAACAATGTAATTCCATCGCAATTCTTCTTTCAGATATACGACGGAGAAAGCAGAAAAAACGAGAAGTGTAATAATCTCCTGAATTGTTTTTAATTCTGCCGCGTTAAATTTTCCATAGCCATAACGATTTGCCGGAACCATTAAGCAGTATTCGAAGAATGCAATTCCCCAGCTTGCCAGAACCACTTTCCATAAATCAATCTCCTTAAATTTTAGATGTCCATACCAAGCAAAAGTCATAAAGACATTTGAAGCGATTAATAAAACAATTGTCATCATACTATTTTGGCCAGCTATGAATGTATTTGATTTTTTTTAATTCGGGACAACATACAGATATTTTTACTAGAAGTCATCTCGAAAACACAAAAGCATGGTCATTCCTCAGGATGGCATTAGTTTCATTTTTGAGATGGTAAAATAGGGAAGCTTGTTGTCTTAAACTATCAATCTTCTTTTTTAGCGTAAACTTTCTTCCAACGCGGTTTTCGCATCGGTACGTTCATCTCTATATTTCACAATCATTGGTGTGTAAAGTCCTAAACCATATTTCTGCGCAAAGGGTGAATCGAACCGCCGATTGCCCGCGACAACGACCGCATTTTCCGGAATAACGATAGAGCCATTCGAATTAGGCCGTATAATTGTTTCATTAATAAGATCATAGACTGGAGTGGACGCGTTGAGAATTACTCCGCTTCCAATCACGGCTCGTTGTTTAACGATGGTTCCTTCAAAAATTCCGCAATTGCCGCCAACCATCACATCATTTTCAATGACAACAGGTAATGAACCGATCGGCTCCAGCACTCCGCCGATTTGCACTGCAGCGCTGAGATGAACACGCTCTCCGATATATCCGCATGAACCAACAAGTGCGTGTGAATCGATCATTGTATGTGCGGAAACATATGCACCCACATTGATATACGCCGGAGGCATAATAATAACCGAAGGAGCAACATAGGCACCTTTTCGTACCGTTGTTCCTCCCGGTACGATTCTGACGTTATTTTTTACCGTAAATGTCTTTACCGGATATGTATGTTTATCAAAAAATGAAAATGGTTTTGAATTCTTAATCGCTTTTAATTTACCAAGACGGAAACCGAGCAGGATTCCTTTCTTTACCCAGTGATGAACAGTCCATTCACCGTTGATTTTTTCGACAGTGCGGACTGTTCCATTATCTAATAAGCGTAAAAATGAGAAGAATAATTTCTGTCCGTTTTTTGACGGTTTTTCAAATTCCCGTTCTATCGACTGCTGTAATTCTTTAAGATTATTTGACATGTTCTCTTTAAAAAATGAAAAATTGAATGTGTTTCCTGTACTTTTCGGATGAGTGAAATATTACGCTGTGTGTTCCACCAACGACAATTCTTCAAGCGCACGGCGCAACGTAAACTTATGCTCTAAGGACATCGGCGTTAGCGGAAGACGGTATGCTTCTTGAATGATTCCCATCATCGACAATGCAGCTTTTGCTGGGATGGGATTTGAGTCGATAAAATTGAGATTCATCAGATCAAGTAGTCGCTCATGAATGGTTCGTGCCTTTACAAAATCTCCCGCAAGACAGTATTGCACCATTGATGAAAATTCCGATGGAACCTCATTTGACACCACTGAAATAACACCATCTGCACCAAGCGCCATCATTGGCAGTGTGAGAGCATCATCGCCAGAAAGAACCACAAAATTGTTCGGACGATGGCGAAGGATTTCCATCACCTGCGGTATGTTTCCCGAAGCTTCTTTGATTCCTGCAATACCGGGAAGTTCCGCAAGACGCAGTGTTGTTTCTGCATTGATGTTACTTCCGGTTCTTCCTGGAACATTATAGACAAACAGGGGAATATCGACGGCCTCCACGATTGCTTTGTAGTGCTCAAAAAATCCTTGCTGCGTTGGTTTGTTGTAATAGGGTGCAACGGAGAGAACGGCATTTGCTCCGATGGCACGTGCATGCTGAGTGAGAGAAATCGCTTCACGTGTTGAGTTGCTTCCCGCGCCGACAATCAACGGAACTCGACCGTTCGCTTGTTCAGCCACGACATCCATTACGTGATGATGTTCGGGATGAGAAAGAGTTGCACTTTCCCCGGTAGTGCCGCACGGAACAAGTCCGTTTACACCGCCGGTAATTTGGAATTCGACAAGCTGCCGTAATGCCTGCGTATCAATTTCTCCCCCTTGTACCATCGGAGTGACAAGGGCTGTAGCTACGCCGCGAAAAGAAAATGTGGAAGACATATAGATACCTTATAATTAATGAATGATTCGTAAAATATTATTCTGCATAAATGGCCTATCAACACATCCCACTAAGAAAAATTTTTGTTCAAGATGATAATTCCCTGTGTATTGATTTTTCAAAGATGAGTTCTTCAAAGGAAAAGATTCCGGGAAAATTCTGAGTCAATTCTGCGGCCAGTACTGCGCCTAATGCAAATCCGGTGCGGTTGTGCGCTCGATGGACTAATTCGATCTCATCTGCCGGAGAATGGAACAGCACGGAATGAGTACCCGATACATTCCCGATACGTGTACTGGAAATACCAATCTGATTGGATTGTATGACTGAAGTATCGAATTGGTCTTTTACAGTAGTTTTTCGATTCATTGACGACAGCAATATCTGTGAAAGGGTCAATGCTGTTCCACTCGGTGCATCCTTTTTTTGTATGTGATGTGTTTCATGGATGGCAACGTCATACTCAGAAAAAGTGTTCATCATTTCAGCTGCACGGCGGACAATGTTGAAAAACATCTGAGCACCGACAGAAAAATTATTTCCATAGATTATTGATCCGTTATTTCTGCGGACAAGGTCAAATATATCCTTCTGCTGATGCTGCCAACCTGTTGTTCCTTCAACCAAGGGAATGCCCAACAAACTGCAAATTTCCGCATGTTTGCTGACGCCGGAAGCATGCGAGAAATCGATACAACAATGAATCTTCTGTGATTGATAGAAATCCGAGGAAACTTGAGGGAGAGGCAAATTCGAAGAGAATTTTCCAATGATAGAATGTCCTCGCTGTTGTGCGATAGATTCTATTTCGCGACCCATTTTGCCGTAACCGATAAGAACAATGTTCATATACATTCCTTTTCGTCAAAGAATTTCTAAATCTTCAAGATTTGGAAATTCTTTGCCTGGTGTTTAAAACGAAAAACGTAGAGAAGCGCTCTGGACTCTCTACGTTAGAATGATATGAACCGCCTAAATATACGGCAAAAACAATTCTTTGCAGATTGTCATTAGCGCTTTGTTCCGGTTTGTCGGAACAACAGTCTGCAAGTCGTATTCTTGCATCCCAAACACGGAAGGTGAACTATCTTCCGGCTTTCGGCGGCGCTACCTGCGAACCTTTTCCGTATGTTTCATCGAGTTGTTCTACTCTCCGCATACGTACTTGTGTGCACCGCTCCTCTAAGACTACTATAATAAACAAAATTCTATTTCAGTTGTCAACAAATTTTTCGTATTTTTATGATGGACAGCAAATTTTCTTCGAATAATGGTGATAACTTTTTAGTTTAATGATTGCAAAACTTGCTTTAGAGAACGGAACAATATTTACCGGTGAGCATTTCGGCGCCGAAGGAGAAACGTACGGTGAAGTATGTTTCAATACCAGCATTACCGGATATCAAGAGATCCTAACCGATCCTTCGTACGCTGGACAGATTGTGACAATGACCTATCCGCAGATCGGGAACTACGGAGTGAACACGGAAGATGTTGAATCGACTAAACCCCAAGTGAGCGGATTTATTGTAAAAGAATATTTCGATTTTTACAGTAACTGGCGAGCAAATTCTTCGCTGGGTGATTGGTTGAAAAAAAATAATATCCTCGCCATTCAGGGAATCGATACACGCATGTTGACCAAGATTCTGAGAACGCAAGGATCAATGCGTGGTGTGATTTCTACGAGTGATTTGAATGATGCATCGCTCATTGCAAAAGCAAAATCATCACCGGATATGAATGGTCTTGATCTTGCAAAGAGGGTCACAACAGAAAAAGAATATCACTGGTCTCAGATTGATACGACCGATTTTGCATTAGGTACAAAAAATGGCGAAACAAATAACGCCAAGTATAAAGTTGTTGTGTATGATTATGGTGTAAAACAGAACATTCTTCGCCGCCTTGTGAGCTATGGATGCGATCTTACGGTTGTGCCGGCAAGTTTTTCCGCGGAACAGGTTTTAGCGATGAATCCCGACGGGATTTTTCTTTCCAACGGTCCCGGCGATCCGGATGCTGTGAAATACGCCATCATGAATATCAAAAAATTAATCGGAAAGAAGCCGATTTTTGGGATTTGTCTCGGACATCAATTGCTTGGCCTTGCACTTGGCGGGAAGACCTATAAACTGAAGTTTGGACACCGTGGCGGAAACCATCCGGTAAAAAACCTTAAGACAAATGTTATTGAGATCACCTCTCAAAATCACGGTTTTGCCGTTGATTGGAAATCGATGGATCAATCACAAATTGAATTAACACACATCAATCTGAACGATCAAACGGTGGAAGGATTCGAGCACAAACATCATCCACTCTTTTGTGTGCAATACCATCCTGAGGCATCACCTGGCCCGCACGACAGCGATTATCTCTTTTCAAAATTCATCACGATGATGGAACAACAAAAAAATTAGCCTAGAAATCATCTCAAAAATGAAACTATTGCCATTCTGAGCAAGCCTTGGATGTTTTTATACTAAGCGCAGCGAAGAATCTGATACTATTTTCAGATTCTTCATCCCGATAAACAACATCGGGATTCAGAATGACTGTTGTTTTTGTGTTTTTGAGATGGGTTCTAGTTATTTTAGCATGTTATAAAAACACAAAAGCCGCTGTTTAGCGGCTTTGTTGTTTATTCCTTTGGTTCCTTTTTCTTCTCAAAGAACTCATCACTCAATCCTGTATTGATCTGATAATCGGAATAGATCAATTCGGCAGAACCTTTGCGTGGAATACGCTGCGGAGAATAAATTTTTTCTGCAAGCGAATCGATGTTCTGTTCGAAATCAAATTTTGCCGAAATTTTTGACGGTAAAATATATTTTCCATCGATGACCATGCTTTCAATCAATACTTCGATCTTACGGCCTTCAATGGGGTATGCTTCAAGCCTAGTGATCGTCCAGTGGGTCTTATCGACCCAAATGAAACTTTCCCGAACCTGTTTCTTCTTTTCCGGTTTGGTGATGAGTCGTATCTTGTATAATATTTTTCCCTCTGCTTCCTCTGTGCCCATCAACGAAGCGTCAAATTTTAATAAGAGATCTCCCGGATTTAGATCGAGAATATTTCTCGGAATAAAAGATGTCCCTGTCGATTCCGTTTTAAACTTATTCGGTTGTTTAAAATAGAGCTTTAAACTCATCTTCGGCACTTTCAACCGCTCCATAGAAACTTTTCCGGTGATGTTTGCCGTATAATCTTTTACTGCATCAAAGTTTGCCTTTACGTTCTGCAGGATCTTTTCCGCCGAAAGCTGTTGAGCATTCGCCGATGAAAAAATTCCAAAAACTGCAATAGCAACAAATACCAGCATCCGTTTCATATATTTACCCGTTATGCTTTTTTTGCGATAAAAATATTGTAGAGAATCATCAATAGCGTAGCACCAAATCCAATAGCAGCAAGAATACCCCACATCATCATCGGATTCATTGTATCCTGAAGATATGTTTTTACCAACCACCCTGAAAGCGGCCCTGCAACGAAAGATCCAATAGAGACCGGAAGAAATGCGAATCCCATATACGTTCCAACCTGATCTTTTGGTGCAAGATTAGCAACGTATTCATAGAATCGTGGAGCTTGAGTCGCCTCGCCAACTGCAAATAATACCATAGCAACAATTGCGGCTGTAATTGTTGGAGAAATTGCCATCAGAATCCAGGAAGAACTTGCAATCGCAAATCCGAGTGACATGGCTGTAATGGGGCTCCATCGTTTTACCAGTGCCGTCACCGGAACACTGACAAGGATGATTGTCCACGCATCAACTGTTTCCAAAAGTTCAAACTGTGAAAACTTCAATACTTCGGTGATATAAAATGGGAATGAATAGAAGATTTGCCAGAACATGATCCAGAACCCGGAGAAGATCACAAGAAACGAAATGAACTTCACATTTTTAAATACCGTCAACATATCGCCAAAAACTTTCGCAAGAGATGCCTGCGGTTTTGCATCTGCCGGTTTTGGGGGTTCCTTGTAAAATAACAGAGTCCCGATAAAGAGCAAAAATGAAGTTAACGAAGACATAATCAATACATATTCAATTCCCAATCCTTCGCGTACCTGGAGGGCAAGAATTGGTCCGACCGCCCCGCCAATATTGACAAGCGTATAATAGATGGAATATCCGAGCGATTGCACATCGGAATTGGCAGTTTTTGCAACTGTGCCGACAATGCACGGTTTAATCAGCGAACCGCCAATAGCGGTCAAGATTAAAACGGTTACGACATATGTTGTTTTGCCGACGGATTCAACAATCGCCTGGCCAAACTCCAGTCCGGCAAGTCCAATCAGAAAATATCCTATAGTAAAAAATGCAAAACACGCGGACAACGTTCTTTTGAATCCATATCGGTCGACAAACACTCCGGCAATAATCGGAAGTGAATAAAGAAGTCCGGAAAACAAACCGGCAAGTGTACCGGCTGCTTGTACGCCAAGTCCAACACGATTTGCGAGATAGACTGTGAGAACAGCTTTCGAACCGTAAAATGCAAATCGTTCGAACAACTCCAGTATATTTGCAATCCAAAATGTCGGAAGAAATCCCGTCTTCATTTCGGAAATTGTTTTTGAGATATTCATACTATTCCTTTTTTGCCACAGAGAGTAAAGAGAATGATGTTATTATGATAAAATATCTTTGCGTTTGAAGATTAATAATGTTGCTCCCCAAAAACCGACAATATATGCACCAAGAACAAGCACGGAGTTTCTGATCGTATCCCAATCAAACGGATCGCGGAGGGCTTGCTGCCATACATTCATATGCGTTGTAAATAGCCACGGTTTTATTCCCTCTACCGATTCAACAGGAAGAAACGTGATGATATAAAAAATGGCAATGACCGTCATGGTGATGATGATGGGACCAATGGCATTTTCGACCAATGCTGAGATAAAAAATGCGAGTGAAGCGACAACAAACATTGACCATATGGAGAGGGTATAGGCAAAAAGAAAATGAGCGAACAAATCTGTTTCGGATAAGATAACGATGCCATCTTTATCTACTGCAATAAGATCTCCTGTCCCGAAAATCAATACACCGAGTCCTACGGAAAGTGCGGCAATAAGAATCACCAGTGATGCAGTGTAGAGAAGGGTCGCAATATATTTTGCATTCAGAATTTTTGTGCGTGACACAGGCCGAATAAGCGTAAGCCGAAATGTCCCCGCCGTGGCTTCTCCCGAAAGCTGATCGCCAGCGACGAGAGCGATAAGTGCGGGGACATGAACCCAAAGGCCGTTCATAATTATCTGTGCAATTACCCAGCCGTTAAATAAATTTCCGGTGATGAGAAAATCTGACTGAAGTGAACGCAATTGATATTGGATGAATTTTCCACCTTCAATCCACATAATCCACATGATTAATGGGATGAGCACACCAACGGCAATGAAACCGATATACGTACGCCACTTTGCGTAAGTTTTAAAGAGTTCCCAATAGATGAGGTTAAGCATATACGACAAGTTAAAATTGAAAAGTCAAAAGTAAAAAACAAATAAAAGTGTGAAGTGAAAAGCTATGATTGTACATTTGGATAACGTTACTTTGTAATTTGACTTTTAACTTTCCTGAGTTACATCCAAAAAATATTCTTCCAGGCTGTGTTTTGGTTGAACAGAAAAGATCTTGCATTTCGCTTTTACCAATTCATTGATAACAACAGGCACATGCTTTGGATCAATCTTAGCGATGATTCCATCTTCTGTCAACGATACTTCAGAAACATTCTTTATTTTTCCAAGGAGTGCGAGAGATTTTTTTACCGGTTCTACGTTGAATAATGTTTTATGGGCATTTGCTTTCAAAAGTTCTTCAACACTTCCTTGAACGATCATTTTTCCTTTGTTGATAATAGCCATGCGTGTTGCAACTTGTTCAACTTCATTTAAAAGATGTGATGAAAGAAAAACGGTGATGCCTCTTTCTTCTGTAAGACGCACAATTAATTCCCGTACTTCTTTCATCCCCTGCGGATCGAGTCCATTTGTTGGTTCATCCAGCATCACTAATTGCGGATCGCATAGAAGTGCTTGAGCAATTCCGAGCCGCTGCTTCATCCCATGCGAGTATGTTTTTACGTTATCCTCTGCACGTTCGGCAAGCCCAACCATATCGAGCGTTTCCATAATTTTTTTATCATCAGGAGTTTTTCCAAGGGTAAGGGAACCGGCGATTTGCATATTACGATATGCGGAGAGATAGAGATAGAAGTCCGGTTTTTCAACAATACCGGCAACATTTTTAAGCGCTAGTTCCCGTTCTTGAAAAAGATCGTGTCCGAACAGTTCCACCGTTCCGGTCGTAGGTTTGATTAAGGAAAGGATCATTCGGATAGAGGTGCTTTTTCCCGCGCCGTTTGGACCGAGAAAACCGAATACATCACCGCGATGCACTTCAAGATTAATTTCTTGAGCTGCCCATCGATTCTTGTAATGTTTACCGAGATTGGTTGTGCGGAGGATGATGTCGTGCATACTAATTTAGAATTGAGAATGAATAATGTAGAATGTCTTGATTATTGTTCATGCGGGATTTGTTATTCTTCATTATACATTCTCAATTCTTCATTGCTCTTAGTTTGGTTCACGCAAAATATCTGTTGCCTGAATATCTTTTCCATCAGTGATTTTTGCTTTGGCTGCTTTTCCTTTTAATGCATCTTCAATCACTTTTACATGTCCGATTTTTGTTTCTTCAGCGCCAAGGTCAAGTCCCGTATCGGGATCTTTGATCGGTTCGCCGACGCGGAACACGTCAAATTCCATCCCGACCTTTACGTTTCCTTCCGATCCCGGTTTCATTAATAATGTTCCATCGCTGTTCATTTTTAAGATTTTTCCAGTGAACGGAATTTTTCCCATGTTTTCCGTGATCAATTCCACAACTCCATCAACAGCTTTACGGCACGCTTTTCCGATATCGGTGTCGTCCCAGCTGTCCATATTATTGAAATCAATTCCTTCATAATCGAAAGCAATACCGGTAGAGGATTCTTCTCCTTCTTTCGATTCAGCAGCGACAATTTCTCCGGTAACTGTGTTCACAAGACGGACATCAACCACTGCACGTGACGTTTTGCGTTTGATACCGCCGCTGATAAACGACAATCCGCCGGAAACCTGATTCTCTTTTGTCCCAAATTCCGACACAGATCCAACAACAATCAATTCAACCCCGAGAAGTTTTCCGACCTTTGGAGCGGTTTCTGCGGTGACAAGACCGCTTTCTCCCAATTTCTGTTCATTCAGAACTTTTTCTAATTCCTGCCTCTCAATTACTGTAAACTTACCAGATTTTACCAATGCGGTTGTCAGCATATCGGCAACGCCGGAGCCGATGTGAGCATAGCCTGAGCCGGTTTTATCTTCAAATGTTGCAATAGCAACGCGTTTTTTCAGTTGTGCGTCTGTCAATGAGACGAGCAGTATTAAACTAAGAAACACTGTGAGCTGTTTCATAATATGTCTCCGGAAAATTGATTGAATCGTGAATGAAGTGGCAGAAATATAGAGAGAATGGTATCGAAAGGCAATGGAGGGGAGTGGCAACTTTTCATCTTCTTGTGCATCTTACTACCGCAATTCAAGAACAATAATGGGACCAGTGAATTCGCTTTCAATTTCGGACGAAGAATTAGTGATACGATTAAAGAACGGAGAGATCGGTGCCGGTGCCGTGCTCTATTCCCGTCATAAGAATGGGATCTATTCATTCTGTCTGCGAATGTTAACGGATGAGGATGCTGCAAAAGATGCGTCGCAGGAAACATTCTTGAAGATGATCACCAAAATCCACTCCATAGAAAAAGGAATTGCTTGTAAGTCGTGGCTATTTTCTGTTGCACGGAATGAAGTGTTGATGGTTATCCGAAGAAAGAACACTATTTTGATGGAACAATTTGATGATGAAACAATAGTTTTTGATCATTCCACACCGTTAAGCATTTCCATTCAGATGGAAACAAAGGAAAAAATTGAGAAGGCAATTCAACAATTAAAACCGGCATACCGGGAAGCATATCTCCTCCGCGAGATTGAGGGGATGACCTACAATGAAATTGCGCAATTGACTTCGACGACGGTTAGTGCCGTAAAAACGAAACTCTACAAATCGCGCGTAGCGTTGAACGAAATGCTTAAACCATTTTTTTAGTGATAATCAATCCGACTTGCGAGGGTTTATGAAATATCTACTCTTCGGTGTTTTTGTGATTTGTATTCTGTCGGAAGGGTGTCGTCAGCGAGCGCCGCAGGATGGAATGGTGAAAAACAAACTCAACGATGGTTCCGTTACGGAAGTATATTACGCGCACGGCAGAATCATCAAGCGGATACACTTCACCGTAGAAGGAAAAAAGCACTCGGAAATGTTTTACTTCTTCCAATCATCCGGAATGAATTCTGTGCGACGTGAGGAAATTCCGGATAAAGATAGTATTGTTGAATATGGATCGAAGGGTCAAATTATTTCTATCATGACCCGGTGGCCTTCCGCTGACGGTTTAGGGATGGTGATAACGGGAAAACGATATACCGACGATGGAAAGCTTATTTCCGTAAACGATTCGGCAGGATTTCGAATATATTATGCCAATGGACAGCTGCAGTATGAAAAAATAGTGATTGGTGAAAAAAGGGAACGTCAGACATATTTTGACAGCACCGGAATAAAACGGGAAGAATGGGAAACGCTGAATGGATTACGTCATGGAAAGAGGAGAGAATTTAATAAAAAAGGGGTCGTAACTGTTAACGAAGAATATGACAATGGAAAAAAGATTCACTAAATATTTTAGGAGAGTTGGTCATGAATTGCCAAGAACATCAAGAACAGATCAGTCAATTTTTAGACAATGAACTTCCGCAGGATGCGTTGCAGCCAATGTTCCAGCATTTAGCAGCATGTGGAGCATGCAGAGAATTTTTCTTCACTGCAAAATCGATCCACGATACTGCTCGACAATTAGAATATACTCCGGTGCCGGAACTGCTCGATCAGAAACTTGGCGTCTTGGATATGACATCACGTCCGCTGCTGGAACGGCGGTTTATCATTTCCATCCCAACGGCGATGCTATCGATGATTGCAGTGTTTCTTTTTGGAGCGGCGGTGCTGTTGTCTTTCGATTCGTTATCAAGTGAACAACAGACGCAGCAATCACAGATGATCAGTCAATTTCCGCTACCCAATACACTTCAATACTCACGAAATTAAACCACTATAATGAAAAAAATAGTACCATATCTTATCCGTTTAAGTATCACCGGTCTGCTATTTATTCTGCTGGTGTATATCTATTCCTCCTATACCGGAATGTCGTATTCCAACAAATACGCAGCATTACGAGGCATCATTGTTGTGTTGTCTATAGGCGGATTGGTTTTGTTATATCAAATAATGCAAGCCATTCTATTTGTGATCACTTCCCGTCCCAACCCTTCACCGAAACTTGTTCGATTTTACGAACTGGGAATTGGAGGCATACTCCAACGGTATTATGCTCAGCAGCTTTCTCCAAGAAATAAAACCCTTCTATGGTTTGTTGTATGGGGAGCGTCTATCATTTCCTTTATGTTGATCATGAATGTTAACCAAGTATTCAACGGCAATGAGGATTTCTTTTTGCAGAATCGAAGCATTGAACGAATGTACAGGGAAGCAATTACCCGTCAATTTCCCAATCCAAAAAATTATGTTGAAGTGTTGCATTTCTATTCCGAAGATAATAATCCCCATCGCTATATCACTGATATGATCAAAATCTCCGAGGATTTAAAAGATGCCGGTGCCAAAGTCGTGATTATCGAACTTCCGGGAAGGTTGTATCCGATGACGGAAAGGAGATTGAAGAGATTGGATTCGCTGGTGAATGTTCTTCAATCGATGAGCCGCGTTACTTTCGCGGGAGACTATTGGTATTATCAAAATCCGATCTCGAAAAACAACCTTTCGCCTTTGACGGTTAAAAAAATAGAACCGTACACGCGATATTACTCGAACCTTGTTCGCCATTTCCCATACCGTTATACAGCGGATATTGCTCTCTCAGTGGCGAGGCGATATTACGGCATTCCAGATTCGATAAGACCGGTGAAGATTGGAAATACGATTATTGTTGGTGATATCAAAGTTCCTGTCAACAGTAATGGTGAAGCGTTTTCGGATAATATCTGTATCATCAGGCTATTAAGGAATTTCCATTATGTAGCATTCCATGGTTTTAATGACAACGGATCAACCGATATGGTACAATATACCGCAGATATTTCTTCCATCGGAAGAGATTCTCAGATTGATAAAGTTCCAATTACGGATCTTCGCAAGTTCAAGAATGATTTTGAAAAAAAAATTGTCCTTATCGCCTGGAACTATAGCGATGGACTCTTTACTTCACCGATTTATACTCAAGCAGTTGCCAGCTCCATCATTAGTCTTATTGAAAACTCCAATTACGTCCAGAGCAGAGAGCTGACAATTGCGTTAATTATTCTCTCGGTTCTTATTATTGGTATCACGGTGTACCGATTCGGCTTTTTTGTTTCGCTGATTTTGACTGCGTTCCTATTTACGATATATATCGCTGGAGGGATTTGGGTATTTCTTTCTTCAAGGATGATTGTTGAAGTGTTGTATCCTGTAGCGGCAACGATTCTCTCCTTTATTGTTTTTAGCTTGTTAAAGTTATCATTCAAGACGGCGTGATCACTATAAAAATGATGTTCCCTTATCTACATAGTAGAGGATGAGGCGACCCTCCCTTCTTGTTTCCCCTCTATTTTTTTTCTACTTTGAAACCACAATAAACTTCCGAAATCACTATGATTTCGGAAGTTTTAATTTTGATAATCATGTAATTTTGCAATCTTGTAATCTACTATGTCCTCCCCCTTAATGAAACAATACGCCTCCGTAAAGGCGAAATATCCGGATACAATCCTGCTTTTTAGGATGGGGGATTTCTATGAGACATTCGATGAAGATGCAAAAACAACTTCGAAAGTATTGGGAATTACACTCACTCGCCGTGGTAAAGCTGGGGACGTAGGAGAAACACCATTAGCAGGATTTCCCTATCACGCGCTCGAAACGTACCTTCCAAAATTACTAAAGGCCGGTTTGCGGGTTGCCGTTTGTGAACAACTGGAAGATCCGAAATTTGCAAAAGGAATTGTGAAGCGTGATGTGATTGAAGTTGTAACGCCGGGAGTATCCTTTTCCGATAAAATTCTTGAACAGAAACAAAATAATTATCTTGCGTGTGTTGCATTGCCAAGCGCTATCGCTGCGGCAAATGATCTTATCGGATTCTCATTCGTCGATATTTCTACGGGAGAGTTTTATACTTCGGAATTTCCATTTCGACAACTTCCGGAGATTCTGGGTTCCATCGCACCCGCAGAATTACTCGTCCAAAAGCGGGACAAAGAATCATTTCAGGAATTGCTTCGTACACAGTATAAAGGAATTTATTCATCGCTTGATGACTGGCTGTTTCAATTTGATTATGGAAATGAGAAACTGCTTCAGCATTTTAAGACTCAGTCCTTAAAAGGATTTGGCATTGAATCGATGAGCATCGGAATTATCGCTGCCGGTGGAGTGATGCATTATTTGAATGAGACACAAAAAGCGAACCTTGCTCATATTCAAAAAATCGTTCCGTATTCTGTTGAAGATACCATTGTTCTCGATCCTGCAACGAAACGAAATCTTGAAATTACCTCATCTCTCGGAGGCTCACTTGACGGAACATTATTCTCTGTGCTTGATAAAACAAACACCCCAATGGGTGGGCGTCTATTAAAACGGTGGGTGAACAATCCATTAAAAAAGATTGAACAGATCCATTGGCGGTCGAGTGGTGTGAAATTTCTTGTGGATCAATCTTCACTTCGTACAGATCTTCAATCAGAACTTTCTGAAATCGGTGATATGGAGAGACTGATTGCACGCATCGCCACAAGCCGCGCGAATCCGCGGGAGATGCTGGCGCTGAAGAGGATTTTGCAAAGCATTCCGAAGTTGAAAAAGATTCTTAGCCAAGATTTTCCAAATCTTAAAGATTTGGAAAATCTTTCCACTCTGCATGAGATTAACTCTAAGCTTCAACCTCTGGAAGAACTGACCGATGCAATCACTCGTGCGATTGCGGACGATCCACCGATGAAATTTGATGAAGGGGGAGTGATCCGTGAAGGATTCAACAAGGAATTAGATGAACTTCGGTCATTGTCATTCTCCGCAAAAGATTGGATTGCACAGCTCCAGATAAAAGAGCGGGAACGGACAGGAATTTCATCGTTGAAGATTGGATTCAATAATGTATTCGGATATTTTATTGAGATCACCCATACACATAAAGAAAAAATCCCGAATGATTACATCCGCAAGCAGACGATGACGAATGCGGAGCGGTATATTACTCCCGAGCTGAAAGAGTACGAAGACAAAGTGCTGAATGCGGATGAAAAAATTCTTGCGATTGAAATAAGATTATTTAATGAACTGAGATTACATGCATCGCAATTTGCCGGTGTGATTCAATCCAATGCACAGCAGATTGCAACGCTTGATTGCCTTGTTTCTTTAGCGCAGGCTGCACAAGAGAATAGATATACTATACCGGAGGTGAACGAAAGTGATGCGCTTATTATAGAAGAGGGACGGCATCCGGTAATTGAACAATTGCTTCCAATTGGTGAGCAGTATATTCCGAATTCCGTGCAGTTGGATACGAAAGAGCAGCAAATCCTGATTATCACCGGACCAAACATGAGCGGTAAGTCGTCCTACTTGCGTCAGGCGGGATTGATCGTCCTCCTCGCTCATATCGGAAGTTTTGTTCCGGCAAAACGGGCTGTTATTGGATTAACAGACAATATCTTCACCAGGGTCGGAGCGAGCGATAACATCACCAGCGGGGAAAGTACGTTTTTAGTGGAGATGCATGAAGCGGCCAACATTGTCAATCGTGCAACAAAGCGGAGTCTGATATTATTGGATGAGGTTGGCAGGGGAACCAGCACATTTGACGGAATTTCCATTGCTTGGGCATTGACGGAATATTTGCATGAACAGATCGGTGCCCGCACAATGTTTGCGACGCATTACCACGAATTGAACGAGCTTGCGACTCTTTATCCTAGAATTAAAAACTACAAAGTTGATGTAAGAGAATATGGTGATAAAGTGGTATTCCTCCACACGGTTACACCGGGAACCGCCGACCATTCGTATGGTATTCAGGTTGCGATGATGGCCGGACTTCCCACATCGTTGACCGATCGCGCAAAAAAGATTCTGGAAAATCTCGAAGCGTCGCAATTGACTCCGCATGAATTGAAAGGTGACGGTCATCTCGGTAAATCTAAACGTCGTATGACGAGAGTGGAGAACACCCCGCAGATCACCATGTTTGAGATGAAAGATGACGAGGTGCGCGATGCGATAAAAAAAATCGACATCAATGCTATGACGCCATTGGAAGCGCTGAAATTTTTGGCAAAAGTGAAGGAGAATTTGAGATAAAAAAATTACTTACTTGCACATAAAGTCACCATGATGTATTTTTGAAGGAGGAGGGTTAAACAATGAACAGTGCTAAACAAGAAGCAAAAGATCTTATTGAAAAACTCCCTTCCTCAGCTTCATGGGATGATATTTTTTATGAGCTTTATGTTCGTCAAAAAATATCCAAAGGAATAAAAGCAGCTGACGAAGGAAATGTCATTGTCCACGAAGAGGTGAAGAGGAAATTCGGGATCCGATGAAAATAGTGTGGACAGATCCTGCAGTGAATGATTTAGATGGTATTCAATCATATCTTACTCCAGATTCGACCCGTTACGCTTCAATTCTTATTGAAAAAATAATCCTTGCCGCTGAAAACTTAAAGCTCTTTCCGTTGATGGGTAGAATAGTGCCTGAAGTTGCAGAAATTGCCATTAGAGAAATATTTGTTCATCACTATCGAATTATTTACAGAACCAACGATGATCTTATAGAAATATTGGCGATCATACATCAAGCAAGAGATCTATCAAACATAAAAGAAAACTTATGAATATTGCTGATTTCAAAACACTTTTTGAATTCAACTCATGGGCTAATGCTCGAACGCTTCAAGCAGTCGATACACTACCTGAAGAACAGTTGTATGTTGATCTCAAAAACAGTTTTGGAAGTATTCACGGAACGCTGGTGCATCTTTGCGGTGCCGAAGATATCTGGCTGCAGCGGATGAACGGTGCAGATCCCGGAGTGTTTATGAAGAAGGATGTTTTTTCGACGTATGCATCTGTAAAGACGAAATGGAGTGATGTGGAGGCGGGATGGAAAAAATACATTTCAGTATTAACAGAAACGGAATTAGGGCGCACGTTGACATTTCATAATTTGAAGGGGGAGCAGGTAACGCAAAAAGTGTGGCAGTCATTACAGCATTTGGTGAATCATTCAACATATCATCGAGGGCAAATTACAACGATGATACGGCAGAGCGGTGGGAAACCGGTCGGTACCGACCTGATTGCATTTTATCGATTGCAGAATATAAGCTAACCGCGTTCGTTTTTTAATGCCATGACTTTAAGTCATGGCATTAAAAAACACTCTTACGCTACACCTTCCTGTTTTAATTCTTCCGGTGCTTCGCCGCTGTCATCAGATTGTGTTCCAGAAGTGAATGTGAGATCATCTTTTTTCTTGTTCATTTTTACTTTGATGATGCTACCTTCACCGAATGTCCCCTTTAAGATTTCCTCTGCGACCGGGTCTTCAACATATTTCTGTAATGCGCGCCGCAACGGACGTGCGCCATAGAGTTGGTCGTATCCTTTTTCGGCAAGAAATTCTTTTGCTTGTTTGGTCAATTCGATGGAGATGTTCATCGTGCTCATCCGTTTGAAGAGTTCTTTCACCTGGAGATCAATGATCTTGGTGATATCTTCTTTATTCAGTTGATGGAAGACGATAGTGTCGTCGATGCGGTTTAAAAATTCCGGATTGAAGACACGCTTTACTGCTTCGTCGATAGTATCCTTCATATGTTTGTATTTGTCCCCAATCGCTTCATCGCCGAAACCGAATCCTTTTGTTACTTTAATATCCCGTGCACCGATATTTGATGTCATAATGAGAATGACATTTTTAAAATCGACTTTTCTTCCGAGCGAGTCAGTAAGGATACCATCATCCAATACCTGAAGCAATATGTTGAATACATCGGGGTGAGCTTTTTCAATTTCATCCAGCAAAACAACCGAATACGGTTTTCTGCGGACTTTCTCGGTCAGTTGGCCTCCTTCTTCGTATCCCACATAACCGGGAGGAGCGCCAACGAGTCGTGAAACAGAGAATTTTTCCATATACTCGCTCATATCAACGCGAATCAGCGATTCATCCGAATCAAACAGATACCGTGCGAGTGATTTTGCCAACTCAGTCTTTCCAACGCCGGTTGGTCCAAGAAAAATGAACGAACCAATAGGACGTTTCGGATCCTTCAATCCCGCGCGAGTGCGGCGAATTGCTTTCGTCAGTTTTTCAATCGCTTCGTCCTGGCCGATGATGATATTCTTCAACGCAGAATCCATCTTGAGCAATTTTTGTGTTTCGCCTTCGGCAATCTTGTTGACAGGAATGCTTGTCATCATCGCAACAACGTCAGACATGTGGTCTTCCGTCACATCGAATATTAACGACTGCGATTTTAATTCCCATTCTCGCTTTGCAATTTCCAGATCGCTTAATAATTTCTTTTCCAGATCGCGAAGTCGAGCGGCTTCTTCAAAATTTTGACTTTTCACCACGCTATTTTTGGAGAGTTTAATCTTTTCGATCTCTTCTTCCAATTTCAAAATTTCCTGCGGAACGACAATGTTCGCCAAATGGACACGCGCGCCGGCTTCATCCATAACGTCGATCGCTTTGTCCGGAAGATTACGATCGGTAATATACCGGTCGCTTAATTTTACGGCGGAGATAATTGCCTTCTCGGTATAACGAACTCCGTGGTGCTGTTCATATTTGTCTTTGATATTTGCCAGAATCTGAATGGTATCATCAACACTTGCGGGATCAATCATAATTTTTTGGAACCGGCGATCGAGTGCACCATCCTTTTCGATAAACTGACGATACTCATCCAGCGTGGTAGCACCGATACATTGCAGTTCTCCGCGCGACAATGCCGGCTTAAACATATTCGATGCATCAAGCGAGCCGGATGCTCCGCCCGCACCAACGATGGTGTGAAGTTCGTCGATGAAAAGGATAACGTCTCTTGCTTTTTCCAATTCATTCATCACCGCTTTCATTCGTTCTTCAAATTGTCCGCGGTATTTTGTTCCCGCAACGAGTGCGGCAAGATCAAGTGTGACAACGCGTTTGTCGTGAAGTACGCGAGAAACTTTTTTATTAATAATCCGAAGTGCGAGACCTTCAGCGATGGCAGTCTTTCCTACACCGGGTTCGCCGATGAGTACGGGATTATTCTTTTTGCGGCGCGAAAGAACTTGCGCCACACGTTCGATTTCTTTTTCCCGTCCAACAACGGGATCAAGTTTTGATTCTGCTGCAAGCTTTGTCAGGTCACGGCCGAAATTATCGAGCACCGGAGTTTTAGATTTTTCCTGTTTCTTTTCTTGCGGCTGTCCGCCTGGAGCCGGTGGCTGCGACGGTTTTCCGCTGATAATATTGTCAAGTTCTGCGCGGACTTTATCGTAATGCACTTCAAATTGATGCATGATTTGAGCGGCGATATTATCGTCATCCCTTAATAAAGAGAGGAGAAGATGTTCCGTTCCGATGACATCGGATTTATAGAGTTTCGCTTCCAGATAGGTGATCTTTAGAACCTTTTCAGCCTGTTTTGTAAGAGGAATATTTCCGATGGTCAGCGTTCCGCCAGAAGTGCGGACAGTATCTTCGACCGCTTTTTTTAGTTTATAAAGATCGCAGCCAAGGTTGCGGAGGATCTTTACGGCAATGCCCTCACCTTCACGGATGATTCCGAGGAGTAAATGTTCTGTGCCGATATAATCATGACCGAGCCGGAGCGCTTCTTCGCGGCTGAGTCGGATGACATCCTGAACACGATTTGAAAAATTTCCTTCCATGTATTTTCCCTTTTCTTATGACTTACTCTATTAAGACGAATTCCGTAGTGAGTTTCTTTTAAATACCATCAATATTTTTTTAGGAACAAAACGAAGCAGGCAATTTTACAGTTCCCCAAAATTTCGGCATGATGCGAGCCATCGATTCTCAAAATCTACTGCATTTAAAAATAATATACCGAAATGCGAAAGGGCAGTCAAGAAGCGGAAAAATTAGGATATTCATGAAATGTAGTGTAAATATGAAGAATTCGTTGACTTTTTTCCGTTTGTTGGCTATATTGTTAAGCCAAACCTTGAACAATTGAAGAAATTGTTTGATTCCGCGGTAGCTCAATGGCGGAGCACGTGACTGTTAATCACGGGGTTGTAGGTTCGAGCCCTACCCGCGGAGCGAGAAATCCCGACCACCATGGTCGGGATTTTCATTTTATAGCGTATACTGTGTATGTCGTATATTCCTTAGAACACGATCTAGTACATAATGGTCAAACCGTGGGTTGAAAACGTCGAGTTGGAGAACACCAGCGGTTGAGTTCTTCTCAACAAGGCCGTATTTTCCGATGCGTTTGGTGAATCGAGAGGAAGCAGAGATCAGATCTGAGTCGATGAAGGATATCTCGATATACTCTATTGAATTTTACTATTAACGATCTCGAGAATTTCTTTTTCGAGTGCCATTGCCTTGCTCTCCAACTCTGCACCTTTGTGAAGTTTTTCTTTTACAAAATCAGATTCCTTCACCCCTGCAGCATTGATCTTCACATTCAAAAATGCACCCATCACGGCGGACCGCGCACACAACGCACCGACCCCCGCATCACTGACCGAATTCGGGTTTCCTTTTTCCGCCATTGCCTTTATCAGCTCCATTGATGCATACGATGTCTCCATGACCTGGAAGGGGATTTCAATCGCATATCGTGTTGCTGTAGTAATCGCCTCAGACCGTAATTTTTTTTCTGCGTCTGTTGATCTTGGAAGTTTGTACGAATCCATGATTGCATTGAATGCATTGGTGTCTTCATCAACCAGGAACAACAGCTTGTCCTTGATCGCCTGACCCCTTTCTGCCCAAGTGGAAAATTCCTCCCACCGTTCATCCCAGCCGGCTTTGTGGGACGATAAGTTTGCCACCATCGTTCCCAGCGACGCTCCCAGTGCGCCGATGTATGCAGAAATTGATCCGCCTCCCGGAGCGGGTGATTCTGATGCTGTTTCGTTTGCGAATCCCTTGCAGGTGTAGTCGATCAATTTCTTTTTTGAATTGTCTTCTAGCAGATATTCTATGATCTTTTCTTTTGGATTGAACGGTTTGAGATCATCGAGGCCAAGCGATTTTATTGCTATTTTTATTATTTCTTCCTCTGCGATACCGACCGAACGCTGCTGTTTTTTCAAAAAATATTTTCCTGCATCGAGCATGGCCTGTAAGGGTATCAATCCAATCAATTCAGAACCGGTGACCCGTATTCCCCGTTCCAATGCCTTTTTAGATGCCTCTTCAAATGCAATGTGAACAGGAGTGATGTTGATATTGGTAAGATTTATTGAAATTTGTGCAATACCGTATTCTTCAATGTACCATCCGATGGCCTTCACCGCTTTCAACGTGCCGGGAATGTACAGATCTTCCCCTTTTTCATTTTTAAGGATTTTGCCTGCGATCTGGTTGCCTTCTCTTTTCGGACGCCCCTTTTCTCTAATATCAAACGCAATTGCATTTGCTCTTCGCACAGATGTTGTATTCAGGTTTATATTATAGGCGATCAAAAAATCCCTAGCGCCGACGGCAGTTGCTCCTGCTGTAGCATTAAATGCAACAGGACCAAAGTCGGGTTTCCATTCCGGGTCGGACAATTTCTTTTGAAGCCCTTCATATTCTCCTGCGCGGCAGTTCGCAAGATTTCTTCGCTCCTCGGTATAGGCAGCGTACTCATAGCAATACACGGGAATGGAAAGTTCCTTTCCAATGCGTTCTGCCAGGCGTCGTGCGTACACAACTGTTTCTTCCATTGTAATTCCGGAAATCGGAATGAGTGGGCAGACATCGGTCGCGCCCATGCGGGGGTGTTCACCGGTATGATTTCTCATGTCAATAATTTCAGAAGCTTTCTTTACCGCCTGAAATGCAGCTTCAAGAACTGCCTCAGGTTCACCGACAAACGTTACCACTGTTCTGTTGGTAGCCTTTCCGGGGTCCACATCAAGCAGCCGGACACCGTCAACTCGTTCAATCTGAGAAGTGATCTGTTTTATGATAGCCATGTTCCGTCCTTCGCTGAAATTCGGAACACATTCGATTAATTTTTTCATACTGATCCACATTGGGTTATTGAATTTTCTCATTCATTACCATCACAACAGCGAAATTATCATCCAAAGAATAAGGAAATAAATGATAAGAAGGAATAGAGTTTCAGTATATTTTCAATCGTCATTTTTGCAGGGTGAGGTAGGGGTATTTCAATCAACGGTGGTTTGTATCACTGGAGGATGCAAGGATTGACAGCGAAGAATGTTGTATCAAATATACTACTCATCGACGACGGTATGCACCGGGGTATAGATCCCCGAAAGAATTATTGATAGAAAACAAAAATTCTTCCCCGCAATGGATTGAATACGAAATATACATAACTTGGCAAATTTGCTCTCTCTTTTCTGGATCGGTTTTTTATGGTCCGGTCACACTTATCTCAAAGGAAGAAATATTATGATCGTCGAGTAGATCGATCATGACTGACCGCATCCAGATACTGCTATCGCTGAAGTATTTCACCATTGCAGCACGGTTCTTAAAAACTGCAATCCAAACGCATCTCATAATATGTTTCTCCGAGTACGATCAAGCTAACCTTTTTCGAATTATCTTCATGTTTTGGGTACAGGAATGAATTTGTGAAGTAATGAATAGAAAAAGGAGGAAGATCAAAACACGATTTGATTCGAACTGGGTCGATGACCAGATATTTCTTCCCTTATTGCGAATTCTTTATTAAAAAAGGGAAATCTACGAAATCTTGTCCGGTACTTCTGGGTGGATCAGACCAGCCACCCGAAGCGCAATCATATCCGAATTGTGGAGGTTCAGATAGTAGGGTAAACGCTTGTGGTCGATGAAAATATGCTGGGCGCCTTTGCATATTTTGACCAAAACAACAGGAATTTCGAACTTTAAAAAGTTAGACTCCTCGTGTTTCTCGCGGAGCCACCCAATGAAGGCACTCGAAACTTGTGTTTCGGGTGCCTTCTCTTTTTTCCAGTCAATATCGAGTTTTCCACCTCTACGAAAACCAAATCGCAGCAACCCTTTTGGCTCCTTCATCTTTAAGAATGATTCAATCTTAGTAATCATTACTTTTGTTAGCATCTTCTTCTAAATATTCACCCATACAAATATGGATTTAGGTGTGAAAATAAGTTAGCATATAGACATATATTTTCCTTGACAATATAAGTCTATATGCTTATTTTAATATTAAATAAATCAGCATATAGACTGATAATAATATGTTTTAATAAGCATGTAGGCTTATATGAATAACCAAAAACGTTTGATTATAAAGCAATTAGATAGCAAAATACGAAAATTTCGTAATATAAAAGAACCATTTGCACCACCAAACGGATGGTTACTTGCTATTAGAACTGCCCTTGGCATGCCGAGAAGATCCGTTGCCAAAAGACTCCAAATCAGTGAACCGACGCTCCAAGGTATCGAGAAGCGAGAGGTCGAAGGTAATATCACTTTAAAAACATTACGCGAGACAGCGGCTGCTATGGATCTTGAATTGGTATATGGATTTGTGCCAAGAGAAGGATCTCTCCAAAACTACATACGAAAAAAAACTTATGAAGTAGCTAAGCATATCGTTCTTAGAACAGCGCACACTATGGCATTAGAAGATCAGGCAATTTCAGACAATAGAACCAAAGCTGCTATTAAAGAAAAAGCCAAAGAACTGGAATTAAAACTGCCGAGTTTCTTATGGGATTAAATCTAACTTACGATCCCGGTCAAACTCCATTAACGCCAGAGGAATTAGATGAACTAAAAATAAAATCGATTGCAACCAGAGGAGAGCTTGATGAATTAGAACAACAGAATATTGAAAAAGCTTTCGAGTGGTTGATGGGCAGAAGTTTATCAGTAGATAAAATTCTTTCTGAAGAATTCATTTTCGATCTTCACAAAAGGATGCTGGGCGACGTCTGGTCTTGGGCAGGAATACAAAGAAAATCCAATAAAAATATTGGTGTGGATTGGACACAGATTCGGACCGAGCTGAGAGCTTTGATAGTTGACACAAAATACTGGATTGAACATCATGTATTTTCAGAAGATGAAATTGCAATAAGGTTTAAATATCGACTTGTTTCGATACATTGTTTTCCCAATGGGAATGGCAGGCATTCAAGGCTTATGGCAGATATCATTATAGAAAAAATATATGGAGGAGAACTGTTCACATGGGGTAGTGGTAATCTCATCCAAAAAGGGCAAACTCGATCCAATTATCTTACTGCACTTAAGACAGGAGATGTTAATTCTATAGATGAACTACTAAAATTTGCGCGCTCTTAATATCGGTAGCCATGTTTAGTTGTCTTAAGAAATGAATAATCACGATACTATCAAAATAAGCCGAACCGAATTGTATGAACTCGTTTGGAAGACTCCGCTTATTAAACTCTCCAAAGAATTTACTCTTTCTGATGTAGGTCTTTCGAAACTTTGTAAAAGACATTTGATTCCTACGCAGCAGGACTGATATTGGACAAAGATTACTAACGGACATACTCAAGAAAAAAACACCTTTGCCTGATACCTCAAATAAAACAATTGAAGTTATTGAAATATTTAAGAAGTCATTCGACGGCAATAGCCCAATAAATGAGAAGTATCGCAACAAAGAGTTTGGAACAGATCAAAAAACTGAAAACCCTTTCGAATCTATTAAATCTTTCAACGATCTTCATCCTATTGGAAAAAACACTTACCAACAATTGAAATCTGAGAAACCAGATGATTACTCGAGGTTGGTGAGTTATGGCGAGAAAACGGTCGATATAAGAGTTTCAAAACTCAATTAGAAAGAGCGATGAGATTTTTTCATGCACTTTTTAAGTTCTTTTGAAAAACAAAGTTTTTCGATTATTAGCAAGAAGGATAATAATATTCATCTGTATGGGCCCGCTCTTGATAACAGAAAAGGAATGATATGAAACATACCACCGCAATGTATTTCTTACTTGCTTGTGTTTTGATTGGGATACAGCCGGATAAGGCGATTTCTCAGGGTCACAGCGCATGGAGTTATAATCTCAGCGTTTATGAAGTGAACGTGCGGCAGTACACGAAGGAAGGAACCTTTGCCGCCTTCGGGAAACATCTCGATCGTCTCAAAGATCTCGGTGTCGGCGTGGTGTGGTTTATGCCGATTCATCCGATCGGGTCAAAAAACAGGCTGGGGAGTCTCGGCAGTTATTATTCTGTCAAAGATTACTACGCTGTCAATCCAGAATTCGGCACGCTGAATGATCTAAAAGCGGTTGTCGATTCGATCCATTCCAAAGGCATGCATGTTCTTATGGATTGGGTCGCCAATCATACAGCGTGGGATAATGGATTGACACTGACGCATCCTGAATGGTATGAAAAGAACGGCAGCGGTAATTTTATCGCTCCGCACGGCACAAACTGGAGCGACGTGATTCAACTTGATTTCACCAACCAGGAGCTGCGGAACTATATGATCGGTGCGATGAAATACTGGATCGCGACGGCAAAGATCGACGGCTTTCGCTGCGATGCGGCAAGCTTTGTTCCGATCGATTTTTGGACGCAGGCGATCACCGAATTAAAAACATTATATCCTGACATTATGATGATTGCTGAGGACGATGGTGCAAAGTACTATCCTGCAGGATTTGATATCACCTATGCCTGGAGTTTTTATGGTTTTGGCAATGGTCTTTTGACCCGTCTTGCGAATGGATCCAATAACGCGAACAATTTGTCTGCATATGTGCAGAATGAAAGTGCGTCGTTCGGTGGGAATGCCCTTCGAATGTACTTCACCTCTAACCATGATGAAAACTCATGGTATGGAACCGACACCGAATTATTTGGCAGTGCGGCGGAGTCGTTCATCGCGTTTTCGCTTGTTTTCCGCAGCGTGCCGCTGATCTATGGGGGACAGGAAACCGGATTGAATCACAGACTGAAATTCTTTGATAAAGACTCGATCGTGTGGCAGACTCATCCATTGGCGAACCGTTATCGCGCGCTGCTTCGCACAAAACGATACAACAGTGCACTATGGAACGGCGCAGTGGGCGCAAGCCTGGTTCGGCTGGCAACATCCGATGATCAAAATGTTTTCGCGTTCGTTCGTCAAAAAGGTGCAGACAAAGTGTGCGGCATATTTAATGTTTCAAATTCCCAAAGAACAGTCACCGTGAGTGCGGAGAGTTATTCCGACACGTATCACGATATCTTCAATGATTCAGCAAAGACAGTGACCCAAAATTATTCAATCACGTTGCCGGCGTGGGGATATGCTGTCTACGAAAAGAGAGGAAGTACGGAAGGTGCTGCCGCGGACAATATTCGTCCGACAAAATTCAGTGTCTCGCAAAATTATCCTAACCCCTTCAACCCTTCAACACGCATTCTGTATTCGTTGCCGGAAGAAAGCCGCGTGACGCTCACAATTTTCAACTCGCTCGGGATTGCCGTGGCAAATCTTGTGAATAAAATCCAGCAGCCCGGTGAGCACACCGTTGTGTGGAATACGCACCTTGCGTCAGGCGTATATTTTTATCGGATGGAAATGGTGCCTGTTTATGGGCAGGATAACCGGTTTATGGAAGTAAAAAGAATGCTGCATCTGAAATAATTAAATGCAATGAAAATGTGATGCAGAGAAAATATCTCTATCCCGACCAGCGACGGTCGGGATATTTTTTTTATGAGTAAATAAATAGCCTTTTCCATTTCATTGATCATCGATTACCGCTTTCGTATTGTTGCATAGGATTCACGAATCGTTGTTAACCGAATCTCGATATCTTTTTTCGATATCCATCGGTTCTGTGTCATCACACCAAGAATTGTCCTTGTAGAAGTAATATCCTCCAGCGGATTTTTTTCAAGGAGCAGCAGATTCGCCGCCATCCCTTGTTCGATGGTGCCGGCCCTGTCGCGTTCGCCAAGAAAATCAAACGTATTTGTTGTGGCGATCTTCAATGCTTCGAACGGAGTCAATCCTGCATCGACTAATTCCTTTAACTCTTCATGGAGAGAAATGCCTGGCAAGGTGGAAGGAATTAAAGCGTCAGTTCCGATCAACAATTTGCCTCCCCGTTTATTGAGTTCATAAACGAACGGCCGCTGAAAGTTTTTGTATCCGTCGATTAAGGCCTCCCGGTTTTTCGTCGGGATAGGCTTGTACAAGTTTTGATAAATGTAATTCCAGATGCCGGTTGCCATCGGATGAAGGTATTCGGTGCCGGGCTTGGTCAGTTCTTCATCGGAATTCCTCAACAGTGCGTTGAGATTACGATGAAGGATTAATGTAGTGGTGACCCACGTATCACTGGCGGCGAAGAGCGAAGCATAATGATCGACTTCTGCAGCATTGTACTGTTTTGCAAATTTCATGACTTCTTCGGAATGGGCGATCATTTTTTGTCCTGCCGCAACGACATATTCCGGAGACGTGGAAAGGGGAATATGTCCAACTACCGGCATAGAGAGCGAGCGTGCCGTGGCGATGATGGTATCGTAAGAAATCTTATCCAAAAAGGAATAGACCTTCACCATGTCATACCCGTGATGATGCATTTCCAGCACCGCCTTTTTTGCTTCGTCAGCGCCGGTAACCCATGTGCTAATGGGAGGAGGCCACGCTTTTCCCGCACCGTCAATCATCCTGGATAGAACGAGTCGGGGAGCGATCAATTTGTTCTGCTCAATGTTCTCCCTCAACGGTATGTGTTCGTGAAGGGCAGACATGATGTTCACGGTGGTAATACCGTAAGCGATGTAGAGAAAGAGAATATCTTCAAAACGGATTTCATTACGGGAAAATTGCTTTTCCTTCGGGTACATGATATTCCAAGCATCACCTTCGACATGCACATGCATATCCGATAATGCAGGGATCAAAAATTTCCCCGTTGCATCAATGACGGTTGCACCGGGGGGAAGGGTCACCGTAGCTGACGGACCCACTTCCGTAATCTTACCGTCTCTTACCACAACAGAATAATCTCTGAGAACCTCTTCTTTCGTCATTGAAATTATACCGGCATGGGTGAACACGAGTGCTGTGTTGTTCTGTGCCGCTGCATGAACCGACAACAAGCATATGATCAATCCAATATTCAAACGCAGGCGATTGTATGTTGTATCCATTAAACGCGCTCCTTTCATTGACGCAAATCATTTAACCATCATTCAGTTCACTGTGAATAATAATTTCAATTTCCGCTCTATTAAAAAGCCACACCGAGTTTAAACGAAAGCGAATAGACAGCAGCGTAATTGTATTCCACTGCGCATCGGAATGCTGAGATCTCGGCAACGGCACCGATCATTGCCTGTATTCCGAAAATATTTTCGTCATTCAATGTAACCGCAGCCGAATTTTCATGCGAACGGGAAAGATACACGGAAATGCCCGCATACGGAGAGAGGGAAACCCAATCAGCAATAACGGCATAAGATCTGCTCGTCAGAAAATCAACACCATACATACCAAAATCGATATCGTCGGGACCGAACAACTTCACCATGGTTGCACGTGCGGATGCGGCCCAACGATTATCGCGATCGTTGACAATATTATACTGAACCTGTCCACCCCAAAATCCATAATTTGCATTTGGGTTCTGTGTGAAATAGACTCCAATATCAATCCGGTCAGTGATACCGGTTCTGGCGGTCAATCCGGGAAATCCGAACCGATCTCCTTCATAGAGCCAATGCGTAGAATCAGGATGGACAAAAGTGTCGTTCCAGCTGGAATTGGTATCGTCGATTTTAGACTGCCACTGAAGCAGGGACACTTCGAAATTTCCAAAGGACATCGGTCGTGCGTCGGTCAGCGAACGAAAATAGGTGATTAAACCAGCCTCTTCGGTAAAACGACTCCAGGCTTGTTGTGTCAGTGACGGATCGAGCTGCAAGGCACACTCCGACCATCGGTTACTGACGTGAAGTTTCACATTTTTTGATCCACCATGGGCGAAGGCCGGTACTGATGATGCGATTGCAAAAATCGCTGTCAAGAGGGCGGTGATGATACGCTGTTTCATAAAACGCTCCTTTACATTTCCGAACGGTCCTTAACGGCCATCGGTATTTATTTGGTCTGGACGTTCGGGGAGATCCCGAATCTGTTCCCGGTAATATTCATTACCGGGAAAAAGATACGGTGGTGAAGAGGCGAATTCGTTTCAGCGTGCAAGATGAAACCACAATATGTGTCTTGCCTTGCATGGTGAATCGTATGTACGGTCTATTATGGAGTGTTTACGGAAGCGATATATTCGGAGGGAGTTTGGCCGGTAATTTTTTTGAAATGCCGGTTAAAGGAGGATTTCGAGTTGAATCCACAGTCGAACGCGAGCGACATCAATGTGAGATTTCGGTTTTTTGGATCTGAAACCATCCGTTTGAATTCTTCAAGGCGGTAGTGATTAACAAAGTCGTAGAAGTTTTTTTCCGCTTTCTCATTGATCACCTGGGAAAGAGTATTGGAGTGGACATTGAGTCGTGTTGCAAGGTCATCCACGGAAAGTTCGCTCTTTTTGTACATCGATTCGCCGGTCATCAAGCGAGTCAGTTCCCGATACAGTCGTTCTGCCTGCTCGTCGCTCAGTCCAGATTTTGCATATTTTTCTTTTACTTCATCCTCCTGCATCGGTTCTGTGGTTGCCGGAAAGATTCTCGCTTGGCGGATACCAAAAAAACCAACCATGAAGACGAAGACAACCACTCCCATGAAAATAACTGTATCGTTGGTGAAGAGAACCAACAACCAGATTCCCCCCATGCCCCAGGTGAGAATCTGCAACCACTGGAGATCGATCTTGTGCTGATAGGAAAATCGGTCAAGGATACGACGGCGATGATTTCTAAGGAGCAGACTTGACCAAACGATGTACACAATACCGGAAACACTGACCGCAAACGTTGATATCGTCCGGAAAAGCTCGTATCCCGCACCCAGGCTTTTAAAAATGGAAATTTTCTCGTCCGCTGATAATACGAAGAATGGTATCAAAAAGAGATACATGACAACAGCAGGGAAGGCATGGAGGATCAGGAAGGTTTTACGTTTCGGCAGCTGGTTGGTAAGTGTACCGACGTACAGATACAGGAATACACCGTGGAGCAGCGGAAAAGGGTAGCTGACTCCCAGCAGGAAAGGGTAATGATAAATTTCTTCGCTGTACCAGAGATAGAAGATGAAGAGATGCAGCGTAATCAGAAACATCCAGAGTATAAGGATTATTTCCGGTCTGGATTTGTTCTTCTTGCCAATAAGCAAGAATTCAAAGAACACCGCTATAGTCATTCCTGCAATAAAGATCATTTGGTCACCATTTCCATTGCCGAATGTGCATATGAAAAGTGAAAAATGCAATAATTCCGGTTGTTGGTATGTTCTTCGAAACGTCTGCCGTCATAAAAGGATAGAAAGTATCGTTACGGAGAAATTTGCCTATTGTAATGTACCACCAGTTCCAATACTTATAGCATTTACGAACCTAAGGTTTGTTTACCGCAACAATTCCAAAAACAATAATCTCAATGTGTAATGATCTTTTGAACAATTCTCCTTCGAATTCAATTGCTTGATTTCCTCGACGAGGTGAGCTATTTTACCACAGCATACGTCTAAGTATAAAATAACGATTGTGTGAGATACAATCGATTGCCTTACCACTCGTTCTCCTTTCCATTACTACGGGGGCGCCAATGAAACTTCCAACCATTTCCCAAGCTGTCGCAAACGCAGTTAATACCTTTGTTCGTTTTCCGCTTGTTCTTCTTGATACAATTGTCGGAACTGCGTGCGGATTGGTATTGATCGAATACAATGAATCGATCGTACCGACGGTGTTGGTGCAGATCCTCTTTGGGGCAATTCTCGGATTTCCGTTATTGACCGGACTTGTCCTTACGGCTGAGAAATGGAAATGGGGGAAAGCGGTTTCTTTTGGTTTTCAGTTTGCTGGTGTACTGTTCGTTGCACTCTATTCGACAACAGTCCCTCAGGATCTTACCGACGCACCTGCATTTCATATCATGCGATTATTGATGCTCACGTTGGGATTGATCTTCTTTACACTAACAATACCGTTTCTGAGGAGCGAAAATAATCTCGGGTATTGGCACTTTTGTAAAACGGTGGTTGTGAGAGTCCTTACTGCCGGTATCTCTGCCATCGTCATGTGGGGTGGACTGGCAATTGCACTTGCTGCGCTGAACAATCTTTTCGGGGTGGATATTCCCGGAAAGCGGTATGGGGAATTGTGGGTATTCATCAATGGAGTATTCTCGATCTGGTTTTTTCTTGCAGGTATTCCCAAAGACCTGGATAGTATTAACGAAGTTGCGGACTATCCGAAGGGACTCAAGATCTTCTCTCAATATATTTTGTTTCCTCTTGTGCTCATCTATTTCGTCATCCTGTATGCATATCTCGGGAAGATTCTGCTGGCGTGGGATTGGCCTCAAGGATGGGTGAGCAGGCTTATTCTTGGATTCATCGCGACAGGTATCACCTCGCTATTGTTAGTGCATCCGATTAGAGAGCGAATCGAAAATAGCTGGATCAAAACAGCTGCCCGCTGGTTCTATGTCATCATCATTCCGCTCACGGTTATGCTTTTCTTGGCGATATGGCAGAGAGTCTCCGAGTACGGGATTACCGAAGGGAGATATCTTGGCTTCGCAACCGTGGCATGGCTTTGTGTGTTCACATCATATTTCATTTTCAGCAAGAAAAAAAATATTCTTTTTCTTACCGCATCTCTTTGCATTGCACTGTTTGTTGTGAACGTGGGTCCATGGGGAATGTTCGCCGTTTCGGAAGCGAGTCAGGTCAATCGTCTCAAGGATATTCTTGTTCAAAATAATATGCTTGTTGATGGACGGGTGCAGAGCAAGCACGACTCACTGCAATTGGAAACTACCCGGCAGATCAGTTCGATCCTTGATTATTTATCAGAAATTCATGGATTCGATGCGATCCAGCCATGGTTTAGCGAAAGTTTAAAACGCGACAGTACGGGAATTGGTTATGCCTTTAAAGACCCGGCGCAAATCGGGAAACTGATGGGGGTAGCATATGTTCGTGTGTGGCAGTCATCGGTAAACGGGATAATCACTCTTACAACGGATCGAGATAGAGTGATGGACATTGAAGGTTATGAACGAATGTTGCGAGGGCAGCGCATTTCTTCAGGGGTCACGAATCGTGAATTTTCGGATCAAGGAATTGGATACCGAATTGGGAAAGATCTGAGCACAATAACAATTACAGTGTGGAATGAGAAGAATACCGCCGATTCTCTGCAGATCGATCTGAAGCCCCTTGTCGATAACCTCACGGCAAAATATGGTAATGCATCCATGGAAAAAATTCCACCCGAAGAGATGGCGATCGCTGCATCAAACCGCTCAGCCATGATTAAAATATTTCTCTCTACCATCAGGATACAGCGGCATGAAGGAAGCTCGAAGGTCATCTCCTTTGAGGCACAGATCGCATACAAGCGTGGAATTGGATTAAGATGAAGAGAGGTATTGCTTTTGGTTCGGGCATGAAAAATAAAAGATAATCGGATAATTATAAATTTAGTTCGTCCGCCGAAACGATGCGCTTTGTGCAAAACGTAAAAGTTCTTTTCCGTAATTACGAGAAGGGCTTTTTTGGTTTAAAAATACGTAACTACTAACATTAGTGATTTTTGCCACTAAAACACGAAAGAACAAAATTTCACCAATCTTTTTGGGGTAATGGTTCAAATTTTTTTTTGCGCAGTTTCGTGTTTTTGTGATTTGGTGGCACGTTTTGAATTTTTATGTAATTCTGCCGAGGAGTTACATAAATTTCAAATGACTATCCCTTTTGGTGGAAGCGATTGGAACTTCGTAGCTTTTCATTGGTTTCAAATTACATCATTATTTCACTTTAAACTTTTCACCATAATCGCTCATTCCTTGCATGATGGTGAGAAGTTTTTTCCCTTCTTTACTTAGCGCGTATTCCACTTTTGGCGGAACAACGGTGTAAACCTTTCGTGTAACAACACCATGCACTTCCAAATCGCGCAATGTCTGCGTTAACATCTTGTCGTTGATTGTCACCAGGATCTTTTTCAATTCTCCAAATCGTTTTGGCTTGTCGCGTAAATTCCAAATGACTAAGCCTTTCCACCTGCCACCAACAATACGAAGTGTAAGATCGACAGGACAATAAAAATATGTTCCGTTTAATTTATATCTGTTCATGGAATAAATATACATACCGTATAGATAAAAACAAACCATACTACCCAAAAAGATAGTGCTTCCTTTTTGGGTAGTATCTTGTTGTCTGTTCGGTATCTCTGTACCTTAACACCATCACAGAACATTTTTTATAACCGAAGGGGCAATCATGCAAAAAGAAAACATTCAACAAACAGCATTAGCCGTGTCAAAAGCAATCTTAGAAGGGCGATGGAACGATCTTGACAATCTCTTAGATGAAAAATTTACCTATACCGGGGACGGATTCGTCTTTACAAAAGATGAGTACATTGGTTTTATGCAGGATATGAAAGCGGCATTTTCAAATTTACGAATGGAATTTCCTCACATTGTTGTGGACGGTGATACTGCATCAATCCGTTTTATTTCAAAAGCAGTGAATACTGGAAAATTTATGGGAGCGCCCGCCAATAATAAAAATCTGGAAGTGCATGGAATTTTTATCAGAAAAGTGAAAGATGGAAAAGTAATGCAGGAGTGGCAAACAACCGATTTGCTTGGAGTAATGAGACAAATAGGTTTTGGCGCACTCTTTGGATATGCCTTATTTGTTGGATTATTCAATGTAAAACAGGCTCGTCCGGTAAGAAAACGATAATTTCAGTCCAGTATTGAGATTCATGTTCTCGTCCCAAATTCACCTCTTCAATAGTGTATTACTCTGATGGAGCGTCCTAACCGCAAAGCACAAGATGCAAATGCCCTTTTCTCATCAATAGAGAAAAGGGTTTTTTGTTTTAAGAGACTCTTTAAAAAGCGCTCTCACTTTTTTCAGTTGACAGAACTGTAGAAAGTATTCATTTTACAATACCAAATCCTAAATTTTGGTTCTCAAAAGCCATACTACATACCAAATTTACAAATACCACGTTTGTGCGATAGAGGGTATCTATCAATATCCTTATTATGCAAACAAGACAGCTCGCTCCTAAATTTAACAATACTAATCTCCGTTGCGCTAACTCTGTTTTATATGTTCTCTTCAAAATATTTTAAATAACATTCCTATGAATGAATCACAAATACTTCATTATGTAAAAAACCATCCTTCCGGTAAAGTAAAAATTGCAATTACCGATATTGATGGAGTATTGCGGGGAAAATACATCAGCGCTGAAAAATTTCTATCCATTAATAATTCGCATTTTGGATTTTGTGATGTTGTCTTCGGATGGGATTCGAACGATCTTTCGTATGATAACTCCTCGTTTAGTGGATGGCACAAAGGTTATCCCGATACGCCAGCAAGCATAGATCTTTCCACATTTCGAAAAATTCCGTGGGAAAACGATATACCATTTTTTCTTTGTGAATTAACTGGCCCATCAGCATATGTCTGTCCAAGAAATGTGTTAAAAAAAGTTATTGAAGAAGCCAATCAACTTGGTTTTAATCCATTGTTTAGCCAGGAGTTTGAATGGTTTAATTTTGAAGAAACACCGCATAGCATTCATGAAAAGAATTTTAACGGGTTAAAACCGATTAGTCCGGGAATGTTTGGTTATTCCATCCTTCGCAGTACCTTGCGAAACGATTTCTTCACGGATCTGTTCAAACTGTTAAAACAATTTGATGTGCCTCTTGAAGGGTTACACACAGAAACTGGACCCGGTGTGTTAGAAGCGGCAATTTCATATTCCAACATTTTGGAAGCCGCCGATCGCGCGGTTCTTTTCAAAACCGGCGTGAAAGAAATTTCCTACAAATATGGAATCATGGCAACATTCATGGCAAAATGGAATGAAAAACTTCCGGGCTGCGGAGGGCATGTCCATCAAAGTTTATGGGATAGGAAAAAGAAAAGAAACATTTTTTTCGATGAAAAAGATGCGCAAAAAATGAGCGCAACGTTTCAAAGTTATATTGCCGGTCAATTATATTGTTTGCCGCATATTCTTCCTCTTGTTGCACCAACAGTGAATTCATTTAAACGACTTGTGCCGGGCGCATGGGCACCGACAACGATTACGTGGGCTGTTGATAACAGAACGGTTGCTCTGCGTGCTTTACCTGGAGGAAGTAAATCATCGCGTTTAGAAACACGCGTTGTTGGCTCCGATACCAATCCGTATTTAGCAATGGCTGCATGTCTTGCCAGTGGTCTCTATGGGGTAAAAAACAAATTGAAGCTGCAGCCGGAAACAACAGGGAATGGATATCTTGACCTTACGCATGGAGTGCTTCCGGCGAATCTTGAAGTTGCCACGCAGATGATGAAAGAATCAAAAATAGCGAAACAGTTATTTGGAGAGCAATTTATTCAACACTTTGTGCAAACGCGCGAGTGGGAATGGAGGCAATACATTAAAGTCGTTACCGATTGGGAAGTGAAACGATATTTTGAAATCATTTAATCTATAATACTATAACACTATGGACTTTAACAACGTTGTTCAATTTAATTTTCCGACGACCATTCGCTTCGGAGCGAATGCAGTCAAAGAATTACCAGCGTACCTTAAACGAAACAATCTAAATAAGCCGTTGATATCAACAGACTCTGTTATTATTGGCTTGCCGTTTTTCAAACAAATTCTTGATGACTTGAAACGTAATGGAGTATCGGTCGAAGTATTTTCCGATATCCATAAAAATCCCGTAAAAAGCGATGTCTACAAAGGGACGGATCTCTTTGATGCCACTCAACGAGATTGCATTGTGGGAATCGGCGGAGGAGCGGCGCTTGATGTTGCGAGAGCAATAACATTACGTGTTTATCATCGCGAAGATTTGTTCAAATACGACGATTTAATCGGCGGGGATGTTTTTGTCACAAATGATGTCCCTCATTTTGTTGCAATTCCGACAACATCGGGAACGGGGAGCGAAGTCGGACGCAGTGCAATTATTGCGGACGATGTAACACATCAAAAGAAGATTCTTTTTTCACCCAAGCTGCTTGCGAAAATAGTGTTTGCAGATCCATTGCTGACAATGGACCTTCCGGCGTTTATCACTGCTGCCACCGGTATGGATGCTCTTACACATAATATGGAAGCATTTCTGGCAAAAAATTACCATCCGTTGTGTGATGGAATTGCACTGGAAGGAATGCGGCTCATTTCTCTTTCGTTAGAAAATGCCGTAAAGCGTCCCGATCTCACATCCCGCTCTGAAATGCTATTAGCATCAATGATGGGAGCGATTGCGTTCCAAAAAGGATTAGGAGTAGTACATTCACTTGCGCATCCGTTGTCATCGTTATTAGATACGCATCATGGTTTGGCCAATGCCGTGAATATTCCTTATGGTATGCGTTTCAATATTTCCGGATTTGAGGATAAGTTTGCAAGAATTGCGGCGACGCTCGGACTGAGAGATACACACGGCGAAACTGTAGTTCAATATTTATTTGATCTGAATACAAGCATAGGAATTCCACACAGGTTACGAGATATCAATGTCAAAGAAGAACATTTGGATACATTAGCAGATTTAGCAATTGCAGACTTTGCGCATCCAAACAATCCTAAGCCTGTTTCGCGTAACGATTTTAAGAAATTATATTCCGAAGCATTATAATCAATGGATTCAACACAAAGCACAATTGTTATTGGTATTACTGAAACAGAAACGTCGTATGATAATTATCCTTTATGGATAAAGGATAACGACCCTGCCATTGAAATTGTAAAGCTTATGCCAAAGAATTTTGATGATCTCGTTCAGTGTTCGGGAATAGTATTAAGCGGCGGAATTGATGTGCATCCGAGATTTTACAACAGCAACAGAATCAATTATCCCAACCACCCTCAAACGTTCAATGAAGATCGAGATGAATTTGAAATCAAAGTTTTTCAGGAATCTCAAAAACTCGGACTCCCATTGCTGGCGATATGCAGAGGTATGCAAATAGTCAATGTGAGTATGGGTGGCACGTTAATTCAAGATCTCGAAGAAAACAAAAAATCCGATCACAGAAAGCACGATAACGTTGACGGTATTCACGACATTACCATTGATCAGGGAAGCTTTTTGTATTCTATCTGCAACTCAGGAACTGGAACAATCAACAGTGCACATCATCAAGGATTGGATGCAATAGCTTCAGAATTACGGGTCAGTGCGTGGTCACACGATGGCGTAGCCGAAGCCATAGAAAGGAAAGAATGGAGGAAGCATCCATTCTGTTTAGGTGTGCAAGGACATCCCGAACGTTTTGTCAAAGTTCAACCAAACAATATTTTAATCAATAACATCAGGCTTCAATTTATTGAGGCTGCAAAAAATTATACTCTATGCAAATCATAAATCCTGCTACTGAAGAAGTCATCCTCACCGTTAGTGAAGATACGCAATCAACGCTTGCAGCAAAATTTAATCTTCTTAAAAAAGGGCAGATTTCCTGGAATCATGTTAACCTACAGCAGCGCATTAATATCCTGCAAAAATTTTCACAATTATTGAAAGAACATATTGAAGAATGTGCCGTGATATTAACTTCTGAAGTAGGAAAACCTTTGCAGCAAGCACGGAATGAGGTGAATGGGGCTTGTAAGAGAATTACGTGGCTAACGGATAATGCATCAAAATATCTTCGTGATGAAATAATGACGGACTCAGAAGGTCTCGTAGAAAAAATTGCGTATGAACCGCTTGGAGTAGTCTGCAACATTTCAGCATGGAATTATCCGTACTTGGTTGGTGTGAATGTCTTTATACCGGCTCTTTTAGCAGGAAACAGCTGCATGTATAAGCCGTCGGAATTTTCCACGCTTACCGGAATACAGATAAAAAAACTGCTCACCCAAGCCGGTGTTCCCGATGATGCATTTCAAGTGGCAGTCGGAGCAAAAGAGGTGGGAGAACAACTTCTTACCATGCCGTTTAATGGTTACTACTTTACCGGTTCGAGCATGACAGGAAAATACATTTATGAAAAAGTAGCAGCAAAAATGGTTCCATGTCAATTAGAGCTTGGAGGGAAGGATCCATTATATATTGCCGAAGATGTGGTTGAAATAGCAAAAATTGCCGCCGGAACTGCTGATGGTGCATTCTATAATAACGGACAAAGCTGCTGTTCGGTGGAACGTATTTATGTCCATGAAAAAATTTACGATCAATATGTTGCCGAGTTCGTTAACGAGGTGAAAAGTTATAAATGTGCTCTTCCAACTGAAGAAGGAACATACATTGGACCGTTGACACGAAAATCACAAATAGCATTTATTGAATCCCAAGTAAATGATGCAGTCAAAAAGGGTGCTACAATATTGACCGGAGGGAAACCTGTTACTGGAAAAGGGTATTACTTTGAACCTACTGTGCTGGTCAATGTGAATCATACCATGAGTGTTATGCAGGATGAGAGCTTCGGACCGATCATCGGAATTATGAAAGTAAAGAATGATAATGAAGCGATACAATTGATGCAAGATACAGAATATGGTTTAACGGCAGGAGTGTACACCGCAAATAAAGACCGCGCAGAAAAAATACTTTCACAAATTCACACAGGAACAGCGTATTGGAATTGTTGCGATAGAGTGAGCGCTGCTGTACCGTGGAGCGGCAGGAAAAAATCCGGAATAGGTTTAACGCTATCTCACGCCGGACTACGAGCATTTACCAATACAAAATCGTATCACTTAAAATCCTGATGGATGAGCATCGATTTCTAAACGTTTTCAGAATACATTTTATTCATTACTGAAAGTTTTTCATGGCGCTCTTTGCTCCCTCAACATCTGCTAGTTTTGAACTTCAGATTCATAAAGCATTTCAGTCGTGGCGGTACCGTATTTTCAGTGTCATGTGGTTATTGTATGCAGGATATTATCTCTGCAGAAAAAATTATGCTGTTGCTCAACCTGTCTTTATGAAAGAGTTCGGATGGAATGAACACGATGTTGGTATCATTATTTCCTCGTACCTTACAATGTACGCTGTCGGACAGTTTATTTCCGGTCCGCTTGGTGACCGGTTTGGTGCCCGAAAGATTATTTCCGCCGGTCTTTTATTGAGCGTTGTCGCAAATATTCTTTTCTCTCAATCATCATCCATATTCTTGATGACAATATTGATGGGAATAAATGGAGCGGCACAAGCTACCGGTTGGTCGAATAGCATGAAGACAATGTCAAACTGGTTTTCCGTTAATGAACGGGGAAGGATGATGGCATGGTGGGCAACAAATTATCAAATTGGTGATGTCGTTTCGACTGCTTTTGCTGCATTCATTATTGGATTTGCAACATGGCGTGAGGCATTTTGGGTACCTGCTATTGGATTGACAGGTGTGGGAATTGTATTCTTGTGGGGACAGCGAAATCGTCCGGAAGATGCAGGTTTGCCGGGACTTACGGAGTATTTATCACACGAACCAGTTGTGAAAAATGTTGATAGCGAACCAATTGTTGAAAAGAGAATCTCAATAACTGAGATTCTGAAAGAAGTATTATGGAATAAATATATTTGGAATTTGGGTTTTTCATATTTTTTCCTGAAGCTCGTACGATATACATTTCTTTTTTGGCTGAGCACGTATCTTGTGCAAATATTGGGCTTTCGCGCGGACAAAGCGGGATATATGAGTATTATTTTTCCGTTTGCAGGATTTCTCGGTACGATAGCTGCGGGATATTCATCGGATAAATTATTTTCCGCAAGACGCGGGCCGGTGAGTGTGATTATGTTGATTGTCTTATTCATTTCTATCTTTGCCTACAGTCTTTTTGCTGCTCATCCAATTTTTGGACCGTTGGCATTAGGCTTCATCGGCTTTTGCACATTTGGTCCTGATACGCTCATCTCGGCAACCGCAGCAATGGATTTTGGATCGCGGAAGGCTTCTTCCACTGCTGCCGGATTTATTAATGGACTTGGATCAATCGGGGCAGCGTTGAGCGGAGTGCTTGTCGCCTGGATTTCTGTGGCATTTGGATGGAGCGAGGTATTTTATTTTCTTATGATCGCAACATTTGCCTGTGTTGTACTTCAGATGTTCATGTGGAATGCGCGCGGGGCGAACTAAAATTTTCGATTTTCAAAAAGTAATTTATTTTATATTACGTTAAGCATTAACGAGAGTTCTGTCCCAGAAATATTCTATATAAGTTTCGATAGGGATGTACTGTTTTTAGTTGAAATGGGTCAGGAAAAACGACGGGTATTGGTGCTTTTGTTACCGTATAAAATATATCTATGAAAAATTCTATTTATTTTCTATCGCTTCTCCTTATCTCTTGTGCACACCAACCGCCTTCAGCAATAGATGCAGTTGCAAGCCTTTATAGCAAATCAATTGTTATTCCCAACATTACCTATCTTAGTGTAGATAGTATACAACTTCAGCTTGACGCCTATATTCCTGCGAAGAATTTAGGGGGTGAACCTTGGGTTGAGTTTTCTGCTCAACGCAAACCAGTATTGTTGTATATCCACGGCGGTGGATGGAGTAGTTTAAATCGTTCCATAAGAAATTTAAATTTTTTGCCGTATATCGATAAGGGCTGGGCAGTGGTCAATATTGACTACCGTTTGTTGAATCAAGCGTCATTTCCGGCTTGTATTGCGGACTGTCGGTATGCCTTGAATTGGATCTATGAAAATGCTAACAAATATAAATTTGACACAACAAAAATTGTTGTTTCAGGAGAATCTGCAGGTGGGCACCTTGCTCTTATGACAGGCTTCTTAACTGAAGATAAAGAGATTGCCATTCCTCACAAGCCAATTCTGAGAGAACTGAAAGTTGCAGCAGTGATAAACTGGTTTGGCGTGAGCGATATTGGAAAACTGATGAGTTTTTGGAATTCGAAAAGTTTTACAGAAAAATTGGTAGGCGACACAACAAAAAAGGAAGAAATTTTTAGACTCTGTTCTCCCTTAACTTATATAAATCCTTCTGCTCCTCCTGTCCTCACGATCCATGGTGATGCAGATAATTCTGTTCCGTTTGTTCATGCAACGTTATTGCACGAATCTCTTCAAAAGCATGGCGTAAAGAATACTCTGATTGTTTTACAAGGGAAAAAGCATGGTGATTTTAGCGAAAAGGAAATGAGTGATAATTTTAAAGCAATCTGGAAGTTTTTGAAAGAAATAGGGATTGAAGAGTAGATTTTGATTTGTCCATCCTCCTATATTGTTCAACAACGCACCTCTCCAACAATATAACGCAGCAACAACGTACCTCCATTAATGATAGTGTGAATAAAGAATGAACTTTCCCAAAGGAGCAATTGTCTGTTCTTTTTCATTTGTATGAAATAGATTTCAGGTTACACATGCGAGATCAATCAAGTTCTTCACGCACCTCTCCAACAGTTGAATAAAATATTCACTCTAGTGTTAGATTCAATATCCTTTAAACCATTTAGATCGGCAACTAAACATCTGTGTAGGATGACCCAAATGTGATGCATAATACAGTCACATTCATTTTTGAAATAGCTTCTAAAAACATTGTTTCTGACAGTTTAATCTCTTAAGGGCATAATTCCCCGCCGCTTGCCGCGAGGACATTCATTTAGTCAGATGGACTGAAAAAAATTTGGTGAAAGTTCAATGAGCAACTTTGTGCGCCAATTCTTGATTTTATAAGATATAATTTCTATTCTAGGCGCGGAAAGTTCGTCGCTATACGTTTGATCACCTTCGAAACGATCGTTTACACCTCTATAATAGGAATCAAAATATTGCTTCATCGAAACGGGAAATATGTTTTTATCTTATTTGTATTATCCACACTTTTTGTTTTAGGCCAGCCGAAGATTCAACACAAACAAATCCTTCAAGCAAGTCAAAACCAGGAAATTGAATTCAACGCAATTGTGACGGATTCCGTTGAAGTGACAAATGTAGAGCTGTATTACAGAAACAGCAATACAACTACATTTTCCTGGTTACGAATGACAAGAAATGGGAACACCTATTCACTGCGACTCCCAAAATCTGCAGTTACGCTTGCCGGAATCGACTATTATATCCTTGCCTCGAATCGAACGGGACAAAATGCCACGGCTCCGATAAATGCTCCGACAGTGTATTATGAGATTATCATCCGCGAAGATAAATCACAGCCATTTTTAATTTCACGGTATCCCGATACCGGTGATACCGTCTTTGCTGAACGGCCGGAAATTCGCATTGGCTATTTTGATGATGAAACGATCGATCGAAGAAGAATACGCCTGTTAATCGATTCAACGGATGTGACCAAGAACAGCCGTGTGATTCCATCCAATATCAGTTATACCCCTTCGCTTTCGTTGGATACAGGTTCACATACCATCTCCGTGATTATTCCGGATGGTCAAGGAAATATTGCCAACAATGCAACATGGAGTTTCATCGTTCGACCTGCACCGCCGGAACAGAATCCCTTTACACTTCAAACTTCATTGGCAACATCGTACGGTTATAATCAGACAATTCCGTTAACCTCGTTGCAGAGGACTTATGGAGCGGATGTCGCATTTCATGCTTCACAAAAAATCGGCGGTATCACGTTCAGTTCGAATGCAACAGTTCACACAGATCAGACGCTGCTTCCTTCCAACGGGAAGAAGACGGCAAAATTGCAGGGATTTTCACTCTCGGCATCCGAAGTGCCGGTGAATTTGTTCTTTGGAGACTTTTCGGAGAGTTTTTCTGAATATGGGATGAGCAATGTTCAATTGAATGGTGTGCAGACCAGTTTTTCTTCCGGGATATTCTCAACATTTCTTTTTATCGGGGATTCAAAAAGTTCCGGCGGCGCAACGCAAGATTTTTCCGGCGGAAGGATGGAATATGGATTTGATAATGGGACAACATTTTCCACATTTGTCATCCGCGGTACGGATGATACGACGGCAACTGCCGGAATATCTGCAACGCAATTTATTCCCGTAAAAGGAACTGTGGTGGGAGTATCGGGAACGTTACCATCAATCATTGGAGCGAATGTCTCATTTGAAGGGGCTAAGAGTTTTAGCAACATGAAAGAACTGGATAAAACAACAACCGACCCTGGACTTGCCGGTACTTTTTCTGCAAACACATCGATATCAATTATTTCGCTTAACGGTTCCATGCAGTATGCGGACAGATATTTTTATAATCCCGGTAATCCTTACTTGGCGCACGATCAATTTATGGGATCGTTCAATGCGGGAACAACGCTTTTCAACGGCTTGAACACATCAGCTGGATATAATTTTCAGCGAACGGGGCTTTCCAGTGATACTGTTTACCAGCCAACAAAAAATAAAACATATTCATTTACGGGAAGCGGGAGTCCATTAAGTTTTTTAAATCTTTCCGGTTCATATTCCTTAGCAATGCAAAAAGGGGATTATATCAGTATTACGGCAAAGGATAATCAGACACATCAATATGCAGCAACCGCCGGATTAAACTTTTCTACGACTTCACTTTCATTATCATACAGCATTAATGATATGAATGATTATTCCGTACAAAATCAAAGTTCAGTACAGAATAATATTGGAGTTTCTTTCTCGCTTGCTCCCATTCAGAGAATGAATACATCACTCAACATCAATTCTTCCGATTCAAAAGCACAATCCACCAATGTGATCAGTTCGTTTGTATCCGCCTCCGGCACAGTCAATTATGGGTTCGATCAAACAAATCAAAACACGGTTGGTGTTACCACATCGTTTTCGGATAATTCTGCATCTGATCACTCTCAACACTCAACATCTCTCTCCATTGCGTTCACAACAATGACAAATTTTGGCATCACCAATACATCGGCACCGCAAATGCAGATCAGTACGACATGGAGTCGTTCGACAACATTTATTCCCATAAAGAGCGCTACAGAGGATCTGCAATTGTATCTGACATTCAGTTGGACATTGAATACAACATTATAAAATTTCACCATTAAGGAATTTCACCATGCGATTCGTCCGATATTTGTTGTTGGCAGTCTGTTTTGTCCCGCTCACTCTTTCCGGATTATTGCAGGCTCAAATTAACCCGCTCATACCACCCGCCCCGTTTCCACTCAGCAATATCGCAGGTTATTTGATGATGTATGAAAACAGCAAGCAACAGAATGCATTTATTTTTATACCGGGCGCTACTCCTGAAAAAGTGGAAATTGCCATTACTCAACGAGCTGCTAATCGAAAAATTCTCAGTGCGCGAATCATCACGCCATTCACCATTGCCTATTATGGATACAAAGCTTCCATCGTCAGCGGAACATACGATGGTGATGAGCGAGGATTGCTATTAACCGGAACAGTTCAGCTTCCGGGATTTTCCTGTTCCATGCAAAATGCCCGATTAAACTCGAAAGGGTGGAATGTTGATGGACAATTATCGAATTCGAATGGAAATATTAGTGTGCAAGGATGGACGATTCAAGGTTCAAATATGTTCTTTGAAAATAACATTTTGAACGTTTCCGGGAAAATAGTTCTTCCAAATTCCATGGGTAGTATTGATGTTACCGCCTATTACCCTCCGAAGTTGACGCCAATGTTGAAGATTACTTCGTTTCCGGAATTGAATATTTCGGGATATACAATTCACGGCGTTGCGGCAACATTGAACAGCGGCAGCGTTTCTTTTTCGGGTGTATTACCATTGCCGAACGGCATGGGGAATATTCAGTTTCAGAATTTGATAGTAACACCGGATGGAAAGATCAATCAGCCTACTATTTTGGCGAAATCAAGCATTCAACTTTTGAATCTTCCGTTTCAGATTGCTCAATTTCAATTCCTCCCCTCCGGAATAGCATTACAGGGGACACTTCAACTTACCAGTGCACATACGCAACTGAAGGTTTCCCATCTACTGCTCTATGCAAACGGCAATATTGATCCATCCGTAAAATTCAGCACAGGAGAAACAATTCGAATATCAACGCTCCCGCTGACTATTGATTCAACATATATCAAGAACAATCAATTGGTGCTCGGAGGGAGCGTGACACTTCCGAATGGCATGGGGAATGTACGAGTGGGAAATATTGTCGTGAACAATTTTGGTACCTTCACCGGAGGTACCATTGTACTGGTCAATCAGTTCTTAACGTATGAAGGGTTCAATCTTCTTCCCACTTCTGGAAATGTGGATTTTATTGGAGGAAGAATTACACTCTCCGGAAATGTTATCTTTCCTGAATTTGGAACTGCCTATCTGCAAAATGTGGAAATCACTTCGGCGGGGATTCAAAAGCCGGGCTCATTTGTTGTCGATCCGAAACGGACGTATAATTATAAATCGTACATTGTTAATCTACAAGAGATCGAAAATATCTCAGCGGGTGGATTTGCTCCGATAGGAATGAAAGCTCAAGGGAAAATTCTTGTCAATAATATTTCTTATAATTTCCAAACCGATTTTATGTTGACTCCATCCGGTGTTACAGTGCAAAAGATAAATATTGTTGGTGCTGTGATACTAAACGGTTTTATGACAAATAATGTGAATGTTTCTTTCGGTCAGGACCAACAGCTGCATCTTTCCGGTACTGTAGAAATACCGCAGGTCGGTAGTCTTCCACTCGCTGATGTGATTGTTTCGGGCGGAGGAATTCTATCTCAGGAGAAATTTTCTGCTACTTCAGCATCTATTGCATTTAGTTCTCTTCCCGCGAAATTAACTTCGGCTATGTTTAATGGAAAAGCTATTTCTATGAATGGTGAAATTGTCATTCAAAATATCGGAATGTTAAAATTTACTGGTGCCAATATTCAATCCGATGGAAGTTTTGCTGACGGCACAATCACTGCGCCGGAGGGTGCAATGATATTGGGATTTCCCGTATCACTTTCCAACGCTTATATCGCCAAGAATGGTGTTGGTTTCACCGGAACGATGTCTGTCGGCAATGAGCAGAATGCGTATTCATTTCATGATATGGTTGTGAACAATTCCGGGATTATTGCGCCGGGAGTATTTAATGTTTTGAAAGCAAATGTTTCGATTCAAGGATTTCCGACCGTTGTGACGAATGTTTCCTTGACGAACGGAAGCATCTGGGCAGAAGGAATAATAACATTGCCAACTAATTTGGGATCTCTGCACGTAAAAAATGCGAGAATTATTTCAAACGGAACAACCAGCGGCGGAACAATAGATGTTTCCAATACTTCGCTGAATTATGGCGGAACCAAACTCCTTGTCACTTCTGCAACAATAGGGAATAACGAACTGACAATAAACGGAACGATTACATTGCCAGCAGGTGGAGGAACGACGGCACTTACAGGATTGGTGGTGAAAGCTTCCGGAATTGTTCAAAATGGCGTCGTTTCCTCACCATCCGCAGCAACAACCATGAAACTGAATGGTTATACGATGAATGTTACTTCCCTTGTTCCAACTCCCACAGGGATGGAAGTGAGTGGATCACTAAAGCTTCCCAATAATATTTCACTTTCGGCATCTAAAGTGATGGTGAGTTCGACTGGAGCATTCTCCGGAGGAAGCGTATCATTTGGGTCGGCAGTACATCCTGTGATTGGAGGAGGCTCACCACCCAAGCCACCATATGATATAACAGTAGCAGGCTTTGGGGTAAAAATACGAAGCATTGAGATTGAAAGTAATGCATTTGAATTTGACGGCTCAGCATCACTTCCAAATGGAGGGCAGATTGAGTTTACTTCCGTCGATATCACACCTGAAGGAACATTCACTGGCGGCTCTATCACGTATAATGGTTCACCTCTTAGATTTGCAGGAGGGACATTATCCTTACAAAATATTCAACTTGCAGCAAATGGTATCACAGCAGCGGCAATGTTTACACTGCCAAACAATCTTACTGTTGTACAAGCAAACAATGTAACCGTGTTACCAAATGGAAGAATAACGGTCGGATCATTTGCGGTCGATAATGCAAAGCTTAATTATCATGGATTTGTTGTTGCGCTTTCTTTGCTCACCGCAACAGATGCCGGTATTGTTGTCAACGGATTGATCACCATGCCAAAATTGAATTCGGTAACAATTTCGAATCTTGCAATTAACCCTAACGGGGGATTTAGCGGTGGGGCGATTGCTCTGAAACAAAAAACAATTTCGATCGGATCTTCGGTGCTATCAGTTGATCGCATCGGATTCGCTTCCGATGCCATTTTTGTTGATGGATCGATCCAGCTTCCAAAAAAATTAGGAAACGTGGTTGTTCAAAATATGTCATTCAATGCTTCGGGACAAATCACCGAGGGAAGAATCACCACGTCCGGTCCATTGAAAATCACTTATAGCGGCGTTGCACTTGCGTTAACATCAGCTCGTTTTGAAGGAGACGAAATAGAATTTGACGGAACAGCGACTTTGCCGAAGAATCTCGGAACGATGAACGTGACAGGATTTGAAATAGGATTGGATGGCACGATCAATCCCGGAACGATGACATATTCCGGTTCTTCATTATCCGTGGGCGGATTGTCCGTAGGTGTGAACAGCGCAGAATTCTCGACCACGTCGGGAATTACAATGTCCGCAACAGTAAAATTACCGCAAAAAGTTTCCGGTACAATCGCACTTCATAATTTGCTCATTGGAACCGACGGGTCGATTACGATTGGCGGAATTGCAGTGAATAATGTCTCCACGGTGATCGGGACGTTCACTACAACAGTGACCAGTGCTTCCTATGCATCAGGTAAATTTTTGTTTTCCGGCATTATTCATCTCCCGGGCCAATACGGCACGGTGAATGTTACGGGATTATCGATACAAAACGATGGGACACTTACTGGCGGAACACTTTCGCTTCAAGGGACAACAATTAATCATAATGGATTCACCGTTAATAATTTGACAGGAAGTCTTTCCCAGGGATTAGTAAGTCTTAACGGGTTAATCACACTTCCGACAAATCTTGGAACAGTTGCACTGACAGGATTGACCTTAAATGGAAAGGGAGTTGTCTCGCTTGGTAAGGCAACGCTAAGAGGAACTTCATTGACATGGAGGAATTATTCGGTCAATGTCGATTCATTGTCGATTGGACAGGGTGATGTTCGCGTCAATGGTAAAATATCTTTAGGGAAAACGGTTACAGTCACGGCGGAAGATTTGAGAATTTCAACAATCGGTGCATTCTCCGGAGGAAAGATTGTTCTCCAAACGAACTCTTCATTCAATTATAATGGATTCCAATTTGCGTTGACTGAAGCAGTCATCCAAAATGATGAGGTAGAATTAAGCGGAAAAGTAACGCTCCCTGGAAATAGGGGAACAGTCAGTGCCAACGATGTCAACATCAGTTATAATGGAACGTTAAGCGGAGGACTGCTCACGTATACTGGTGCTCCATTTACGTACAATGGATATTCGTTAGCATTGAAGTCATTAACATTCGTTTCCGGAGGTGTTCAGGGGACAGCGACATTTGCTTTTGGAGGTGCTGCCGGATCGGCGAGTATAACTATTACGTCGTCTGGTTCATTCACCGTCACGAATTTCAATTTGCAAAACGTGAAACTGACCTATGCCGGATTTGTCATCAACGATGTTGCGGTGACCACTTCGGGAGATTCGATGTATTATTCCGGGACTATTTCCGTTCCAAGGGTCGGCGAATTCTCTGTGACAAATATGACGGCGCTGACAAACGGAACAATAATTTCGCCGGGAAAAATTGAATTCAAAGGAAGAACATTCGCATGGGGTAATTATTCTATTACAGTTTCGGATATCGCTTTTGCCCAAAATGCGATACGAGTGAATGGATCGATCGCCTTTCCCGGAAATATTGGTATAGTAAATGTCACCGACCTTACGATTAGCACAACCGGTGCCCTCTTGAATGGAACAATCAGCGCGGAGAATGTGAAACTTTCTTATAAAGGATATATGCTTGCCGTTCAATCGATCCAGTTTGAAGGGGATGGACTTGAAATGAACGCTTCCTTCTCCGTTCCGAATATCAGCGGAACATTTTCCGTGCAGAACTTTGAAGTTGGATTAATCGGAACCGTGAACTTTGGATCTGTTACGTATTCGGGAGAATCGATCGCGATCGGAGGATTCTCTCTCACCAATATCAGTGTGGTTACCAAAGATCTTTCTGATATATCTTTAAATGGAACAATCACGTTCCCTACATCAGTCGGCGGCTCTGCGAAAGTAACCGGATTAACATTTGGTTCAACCGGAACGGTGGGGATACAATCAATCTCCGTGCAGGGAGTGGGATTTGCCTATAAAGGATTCACCGTGAAGGTCGATGCAATTTCCTATGCAAGTGAACGGATGAGCATTTCAGGAACAATGACCCTTCCGCAAGGATATGGAACGTTGAAACTGACCGACCTTCAATTTGACGCACAAGGAAATTTTTATGGCGGAACAATTGCAGCTCAGGGAACAACATTATCATATAAAGGTTTTAAACTCACATTGGATAACGCATCAATCGGAACAGATGATGTAATGGCCTTGAGTGGATCAGTGCAGTTACCAAACAGTCTCGGCACTCTGCAACTTACCGGATTTCAGATGAAAGGAACATCCGTTGTCGATTTGGGAAAAGCGACATTGACTGGTACCACATTGAAATGGAAAAACTATGTTGTGAATGTCGATACGTTACAATTACTCGATAATTCTGTGATGATTGATGGTTCCGTTAACATGGGATCGATAGGAACGGTGCGTGCAGAAGGATTGCAGATCGGTTCGAATGGAAGTTATTATGGTGGAACAATCTCGTTTGGTGGTTTGGATTCATTAAAGATTGGCGGATTTGTCGTGAACATTACCAACGTTTCTGCTTCCGGAACAGAAATTGAAGTGGATGGTTCGATCTCTCTTCCCAATGTCTATGGAACGATCATTGCAAAAGGTGTGAATATCAGGACAGACGGAAGTGCAGCCGGAGGTATGCTAACATACAGCGGACCCGGTTTGTCTTACAATGGAGCAAAATTGATTGTGACGGCTTTGAGTCTTGTCAAGAACGGAATTTCTGTTTCGGCAAATCTTCAGTTACCAAATAATCTGGCTACACTCACCGCAAACAATGTCACGCTTTCATATCCGATGCAAATTTCTGTCGGTTCCATCGGAGTCGGTGGAGTCTCCTTCACCAAAAACGGATTCACATTTCAATTGACCTCAGCAACGTATGAAAAAACGGATCTGGTGGTGAATGGATCGGTGACAGCTCCGGTCGTGGGAACGGCAAAGTTTACGAATCTGAAGATTACCTCAGCGGGAGAACTTGATGGTGGAACGATTGCTTACAGCAATACTTTTCAATGGGGAAAGTTAGGCGTTGCAGTGAAAAACATTTCGTATGATTGGTCTGCAAAATTAGTAACCCTCTCCGGTTCAGTTGCATTGCCTGATTCTATCGGTACCATCAATATCACATCGCTGGAAGTTGATGCGTCCACCGGTGCGGTAAAGCAGGCAGAAGTTGCGTTGGATGGATCGTTATCGTATGGAGGACTTGGATTGAAAGATCCAAAAGCGACATTTGCCAACAACGAAATTGAATTCGGTGGAACCATCGTACTGGATCCGGAACGTTCGTTAACAGTCAACAACGTTGATATTAATGTACAAAGTGGATCAGTAAGCGGTGGCACAATTCATTTTGATGGTCCGGCATTTACTTTCGCCGGATTAGAAGCAACGATTGATCTTGTGAACGTGACACACAAAAAATTTGATGTCACTGCAACAGTTACACTTCCGGGTTCAATGGGTGTTGTCACAGCAAAAGATGCTACATTTGGTCGTGACGGATCGTTTTCGATTTCTTCGGTATTATTCAGCGGTCAATCTCTTTCGTACAAGGGATTTGGATTTACCGTGAAAGACGGAACCATTACAAAAAATGCCGTTAGTATGGATGTAACAGTTACGCTCTCCGGAAACATCACATTTGGAATAGACAAACTGCAGTATTCAAAAGAGAAAGGATTTAATGGCGGTGATTTAAATTTCTCGCAAACAAAAATCAATTATAAAGGATATGTGGTAAGCATATCGAGTTCGAAAGAAAAAGATGCCAATAGTTATTTAGTGGGCGGACATTTTGCATTGCCGGAAAGCAAAGGGACAGCAAATGTAGATGGTATTATTGTTTCATCTACCGGTGTCAGCTTTACCAGTGCTAAAATCGACTGGGGATCGCTCCCCAATCTTCTCCCAAAAGGATTTACGTTGAAAGTGACCGATGCAGAATTTGTTGAAGATGGATTTGAAGTGAGCGGAACGGTTTCACTCTCACCCTTCTTCGACCTTACGGCAAAAAACCTAATTATTACTTCGAAAGAAGTCCAAATTTCTGAACTCCAATTTGATGTTGGCCAGTTGAGCGTGGGAACCTGGTCATTCGGAGGAATGTCGTTTGATTTTACCGATACGCAAGGAAAATGGCGCGTGAATGCACAAGGAAGCATTAAACTTGCCGGCAAAATCGAAGGATTTACCTTGAAAGGATCTGTCGGATCGAACGGAGATTTTTTAGCAGACCTTACAGCGTCAACATCAATTCTGCTTGGTGAATCCGGAGCTGAATTGATTAAAGCGGAGGGCGCCTTTGCAAAACAGGCAAATGACTACCAATTAACAATAGGTGGTACGTTCGCTCCTGTTGGTATGCAAAACTTTGTGAGTGCTGATGGTATTCTTAATATTGATTTCAAAGGGGTGATTACAGGAACAATCGATGTTGATCTCTTTTCGACATTCACCATGGCAAAATCCACGATGGTCATCGACATTCCGCAGGAGAAGTTTACTGTGAACGGATCGCTAGGTGTAAAACAAATTATCGCTTACACCGGGGATTTGGAAGTGGATGCTTCACCGTTCCAAGTAAACGGAAAGGGAGATGTTGAAGTGGCGGGATATTCACTTGCACAATCCACGATGCTGATTGATACGAAACAATTTTCTATGCAGGGTTCCATCTCCATACCGAATCCATCCGGTGGAAATCCTCTTATTGATCTCGACGGTCACATCACCATGATTCCGGCCAACTCGTACGTTGATGCAAGCGGCGATTTGAAAATTGACGGTTATGATGTTGCTTTCTCCACATTCCGGATGTCTCCTGATTCGTTGTATGGAAAAGGGAGCATGAACTTTATTATCGGCAACGGCGATTTTGAATTTCTTGCGCTTGGCACCGGTACTGAATACAAGCATGCTGCAATGGCCAGATTAAATTCAATCAGTATCTCCGATCAAGGTGAATCGCAGGACGGAACCGATGACGATTTTGCAGTTGATATGGCATTTGACGTATTAAAGAGTGACTACACTGCAATTTATCAAGAGTTGGAATTATATCGGAATGCATTTGCTGTTGCAAGAGAATGGGGATTTACCATGGGTGCCGAAGCTCAAGATGCGAATAACATTGCCAACGAAGTGATTGCCGCTGTGAATATTGCCGGCATCGATCCGGAAGAATTTAAATCCAATATCGTTTCGTTTATCGAAGGACAGAATGTCGGCGATAATCGCGGTGTTGGTAGTGACAGCAGCTCCAATCAATATCGCAGCGAGCCGTCGTACGGGTATTATCAACCGGGACTTCCTCCCTATACAACAACAGAACACAATCGGCAGCAATTCAATCCCAATAAACTTATTGCTCATCTTACTGACCAGTCCGGCAAGGAATATAATGTGCCGTTTTCGGCATTGCAGCTTGATGCTACCAGCAGCGATGCCCGGGAAACAACGCTCGATCTCACCCCGGCATTTTCCGATGTGATCATTCCCATACCAAATTCTGATGAGCCGTTCACCGTGAAAGGAGATGACAATTTTTGGGAAATGATGGAAATGTCCGAAGCAGTCATGCCTGCATCCAGCGCAAATTACAAATTGAAATACTTTAAGTGCGATGTGGCAATTTCATTTAAAGGAATGACGTTCGATAAAACAACAATTCTTATTTCGCAAGGGACATTTCAAGGAACGTCCACCGTTCATATTCCCGGATTTGGGGAAGGAGAAGTGCAATTCAGTGGCAATAAAAGCGGCGTGACCAGTTTTACCGGATCATTCGATATCTCGATTGCCGGATTTACATTGGCTGCTGCGAACGTTTCCTACTCGTTTGACGGAACGACAGTAACGATTACAGCAAATGGTTCGGCCAATTTTGCGGGTAGTTCGTTTGTTGCCGATGCTTCACTGAGTGATTCCAAAAACGGCGGCTTTACGATAAACAGTTTTACGTTGAAAGGCTCACTCGGTATTCACACGAACTTCCATTTTGATTTTCATTGGAAATGTTTTCACATCCGATTCAGCAAGAACATTAATGTTAATTTTGCAACGGCAACATTCAGTTATTCCAAAAGCAAAGTGGATGGTTCTGTTTCCATCAGCATTCCATTTCCGTGGCCGATTCACACGAAACATATATCATTTGGCGTGGATATTTCTCCCCATGAACTCGATCTCTGTTTTGACCTGTTCGGAAATCATTGCGCAGCGATTAAATACTAATTGTTGACCCTATAAGGAATGTCTATGAAACACTATTTTTCAATTATTCTCACAACGGCCATCATAATGCATTTTGCATCGGCGCAGCAAGAATTTGCAACTTTTCAGGATACAACGAATAAATTTACGGTTGCGTATCCGTCAACGTGGAGAGTGCAGCCAAAAAATCCGGGTTATGTGGTGATCTTTTATGCTGATAGCGGGAAAAATATGAACAACTATCATTCCAATGTATCTATCACTCTCTATGATACAGCCGGCCGCCACTCGACGCTGGAAGGACACCGGGAACGAATTTTAAAATTTATCGACGCGTTTACCGACAGTCTAGTAATTGATCAAACGGAAGGGACAACGATGGGTGGAATTCCCGGTCACTTGTTAGTCTATCGAGGAGTACAGTTTAGCAAGCAGTTGAAATATCTGAAAGGATTCGTCCTCAACAACGGTAAAGTGTACCATGTTACGTATACCGCCACACTGTCTGAATATGATAAATATTCTGACGCTGCAATGAAGATGATTCAATCGTTCGCATTTATTACTGCGCCAAAAATCAAAAAATAACCACACTGTGGGACGGATCTGTCATCTCAACAATTCAGACCGTCCCACTTTTCCCTTCTTTTTGCACCCCAACTTCAATGATGTGATACATCACAGAATTAAATACAGTGATTTCATACTATATTTTTATTTATCACTTTGCTGATCAGAGATGTGATAAGTATATTACTCGTGACAGAGGAATCATCCATTGAACCAAACAACGCTCACTAAAAATTCTATTGAGATAAGCTTGCGGAGATTTGCCGTAGGTACTGCGCTCCTATTGATCGCCGTTGGAACAATGGTGTTGATCGCTTGGATCTATGATGTTGAATCACTGAAGCAGGTGGTTCAAGGGTGGCCAACCATGAAGGTAAATACCGCTATCGGTTTTTTATTGTGCGGTGCTGCTTTATTGATTGTTCTGCGCGATCGTTCGCACATTCTGTATGCACAATTGATCGGATCGCTCGTGGGAGCGATCGGTGTCTTAACATTATATGAATATGCCACCGCAATTGATCTTGGCATTGATCAATTATTATTTCACGAATCATTATCAGATGCCGGTATTAGCATTCCGGGACGAATGGGAATTGTTACGGCAATCAGTTTTAGCATTGTTGGATTTGTCTTCGTCACACTCAATAATCGGTCATTGATATATGTCCACCAATTTATTTTGGTTTGCGGTGTCTATGTGATGTTGTTTATCGTCAATGGCTTTCTCTTCAAATATGAAACGATTGTTGCCATCAGTCCACTGATTATGGTCGCGATCCATACAGCGATCCTCTATATTTTACTTTCTCTTGCTCTGCTCAGTCTTACATCGGGTGCCGGATTCATGGCGCTTTTTATCAGTCCAACATCCGGTGGATTAATCTTACGACGGCTCTATACGGGGACGATCATTATTCCTTTTGCAATCGGTTGGTTACGAATGCTGGGGCAAGATGCACAATTATACAGCAATGAATTTGGCGTTGTCTTGTTTGCATTTTTAGTGATCCTAATCCTGGGTATCTTCGTTTCATGGATAGCTCTCATTATTCACCGACTGGATCTTGAGCGAAATAGTTTTCAACAGGAACTAGTAGAAAGCCGCGAACACTTCCGGAATTTGTTTGAGAATGCACCTGTGGGAATGTGCCGGTTCAATCTGGATGGGACAGGATTAACAGCGGTCAACGACAAACTTGCGGAACTTACCGGGTACTCCAAAGAAGAGATCCTATCGAATCGTTTACAGATTCTCTGGGTAACACCATCTGATTGGGAAACAATGATCTCCGATGTAAGGAAAAAAGGGTTCTTAACTGATCGCGAAACAGTAATCCGTACTAAAAACGGAGCAAAAAAATATTGTTTAACGTCGATCAAATTGTTGGGGAATGATTCCTTCATTGAAGTATCGTGGATTGACATTTCGGAACGCAAACATGCCGAAGAAAAACTGACCGGAACAATGAAAGAACTGGAGCGATCCAACAAAGAACTTGAACAGTTCGCGTACGTTGCTTCGCATGATCTACAGGCACCTCTCCAGTCAATCCTTGGTAATGCAGAGTTGTTGGAAGAGGAAATGGGAGGGAGTATTTCGGCATCGCAAAAAGAATATATCCAATACATTCGCGACGGCCTTTCACGGATGCAATCGTTTATTAAAGGATTATTGACATATTCTCGTGCCGGAACATCAAAGAAATTTGTTCCTGTGAATATGTACGACACGTTGGAAGAGATTCTGGTTACCTTTAGTTCCGTGATTCACAATAAAGATATCTCTATTACATTCGATCCGTTGCCGACAATTACTGCGGATGCGCTGCAAATGAAACAATTGGTGCAAAATCTTGTTGGCAACGCGATAAAATTCAGAACTCCCAATCCACTTTCCATTCATGTAGGAGTTCGGGAACATGCAGATGAATGGGAATTTATGGTAAAAGATAATGGTATTGGTATTGACGAGAAATATTTTGATCAGATCTTTGTCGTGTTCCAGCGCCTGCATACGAATGATGCATATGAAGGAACGGGAATTGGATTAGCGTTGTGTAAAAAAATTGTGGAGCTTCACAAAGGACGAATGTGGGTGGAATCTGAGCTGGGGAGAGGAACAATCTTTTATTTTACGATTGGGAAAAACTTGCAGTAAATATTTGAGGTCTCAAGAATTCAGAATGGCAGCAGAATTATTTTGAGGGATTAATAAAATCCCTTTTGTGTTTCACATCCGCGATATCTTTACGATTTCGCGGATGTGAATGATGAACCGACATTGTATTACAACACTTCTTTTTCTCCAAACCTCTTTTTTATCCATGCTCCGGCTTTATCCGAATATTCATCAACAAGAGAATAAGCCGTTGGAACGATCACAAGGGTTAAAAATGTGGAGATGGTTAAACCGAAAATAATTGCTACCGCGAGCGGTCGCCAAAAACCGGCGCTTTCAGATCCTGTGACAAAATGGAATTCCGTCCAATTAAAATCGTAACCGGTTCCCATCGGAATCAAAGCTAACACCGCAGCGGCTGCAGTCAATATTACAGGGCGTAATCGGACTCTCCCCGCTTCTACCAATGCTTCATCCAACGTTAATCCGCCTTCGGCATGTTTGTGTTTCACAAAATCAAGCAGAATAATTCCGTTACGAACCACAATGCCGGCCAGCGCAACAATGCCAACACCGGTCATCATTACGCTGAGCGGCGTTTGCGTAACCAATAAACCAAATAATACACCGATCAATGAAAGTACCACAGAAAACATAATAACAAACGGGACTTTCATGGAATTAAATTCCATCACCATAATTAAGAAAACAAGAAGCAGCGTTATGATAAATGCCTTGCCCAGAAAATCCGATGCTTTTTGTTGTTCTTCTTCCGATCCGGTCAGCTTTATGGCATAACCATTTGGCAGTGCAATTTCGGCGATTCTTGCTTTCACATCCTTCAACACTTCGGACTGAACGCGGCCGGACACATCGCCGCTGACGGTGATGACACGCTTCTGATCCTTTCGACGAATGTCCGTGACGGATGTTGTGCGGCGAATGTCCGCAACCGATGTGATTGGGATCGACAACAACTGTCCGCGGCGGTTCATGAAGTTGATGTGAAGATTTTCGAGATCAGCAGGAGAGGTTCGTTGATCTTCCTTCAACCGCACACGGATTTTGTATTCATCTTCACCCACGCGGTATTTTGATGCTTCCACTCCGGCAATGGCGGCGCGAACAGTAGAGGCAATCTGTCCGGTGCTGGTGTAGAACAAGCCTGCTTTTTCTCTGTCGACAATAATTTCTACTTCAGGACGACCTGTGTTGTAGTCATCTTTTAAATCGACAATGCCCGGAACATTTTTAATTTTTTCGCGAATCTGTTTGCTTATGATTGCAAGCTGCGAATAATCTTCACCCGAAACTTCAATGTTAACGGGAGAGCCGACGGGCGGACCCATTTGCTGTTTTGTTAAACGAATTTCAGCGCCGGCTATTCCAAGAGTTGCTTTGCGAACTTCTTCCATTGTCGCAAATGTGCTCTGAAAACGAAAATCCTTTTCTAAAAAATTGATCGCTATTCTTGCTTTGTTTGCTGTTCCTTGACCGCCAAAGTCGAACATATCGTCTGACGTGCCAACGTTTGATCCAATAAACTCAACATCATTCCTTCCAGGTATTGATGTAAGCCGATCTTCCAGGATTTTGGAAATAGCATTGGTCACTTCAAGCGATGATCCGGCTGGACATTCGATACTGATGCTTACCTGAGTCGGTTCGGTGTTCGGGAAAAATTCTACCCCTTTGTTGAACAGGGCGAAGAAAATGATCACTGTGAATAATAACGCAAATGCTCCCCAAATGGTTTTCCACTTGTTCTGCAAAGTCCATCGAAGTATCATCACATAATTTTTTTGTGCCCAAGGGAAGAACTTTTCATCAACTTCATGATAGAGGATTGTCAAAGGATTATATTTTTTATACCAATGCGGATGCTCCAGATTGAATTTTGCCTTTTTAATCTCTTTTCGGTAATTGATCCATTCCGCCGCTTGCACAGGGCTGATAACGTATGCAACGAAAAGAGATGCAGTCAAAGTTACAATCAACGTGATGGGGAGAAATTTCATAAACTCACCGACAATTCCCGGCCAAAAGAGGAGGGGAATGAATGCCGAGAGAATTGTCACCGTTGATGTTAAAACAGGAATGAACACTTCGCCGGCTGCTTTTTTTGCTGCAATGTTTGGTTCTTCCCCATATTCCTGCTGGTGTCGATAGGTGTTTTCAATTACAACAATGGCATCGTCCACTAAAATTCCTAAGGCAAGAACCAGGGCGAAGAGGACCACCATGTTCAGAGTGACACCCATTGCACCCAGAACGATATATCCCACAAACATAGAAAGCGGAATAGCGGTAGAAATCAGTAATGAATTTTTGAAACCAAAGAACATAAACAGAGTCAAGACAACAAGAAACATTCCGGTAATGATGCTGTTTTCCAGTTCGTGCACCATTCGTTTAATGAAGCGCGATTGATCATTCGAGATCTCCAGCTTAATACCCTCCGGAAGAGATTTTTGTTCTGCAGCAACAATCTCTTTCACTTCATCAGCAATGCGGATAAGGTTTTCTCCGGATCGTTTCCGTATGGCAAGCGAGACAACTTCAGCGCCATTCAATCGTGCGTACGTTTGACGGTCTTCAAACGAATAGTCGACCGTTGCAACATCCCGAAGATAAATTGGTTTTCCGTTCTGAATCTTCAAGACAATATCTTCCAGCGGTTTTACCGACTTGAATTCTCCCGGCACACGGACTGTGAGATTTCTTTCCTGGGTCTCAATCGTGCCGCCGGGAATCGAAAGATTTTCGGAACGGATTGCCCCTGCAACATCGTCGAAACTGACTTGATACGCGTTCATGCGGTACACATCCACATTCACTTGAATTTCCGGTTGCAATCCGCCGGTGACATCAGCACGCAGCACGCCGGGCACCGCTTCAATTTTGTCCTGCAGATCTTCCGCGATATTTTTTAAACGGGCGACTCCCACATTGCCGGCGGCGTTCACATACATAATAGGAAATTCGCTAAAATTGATCTCCGTAACGATGGGATCAAGAATGTCTGCGGGGAGTAGGTTACGAGTGGAATTGACTTTATCGCGAACCCGCCGCAGCGCTTCATCAACATCAATTCCGGTATTGAACTCAACGCGAATGGTGGAGAGCCCCTCTTTTGAAACCGAACTAATCTGTTTTATATCTTTTAGTCCTTTTAACGCTCGTTCAAGAGGCTGCGAGATCAATCCTTCAATATCGATTGGCGAAACACCGATATATGGAGTGGAGACAATAACAAGAGGAATGGTGATATCCGGTGTCGCCTCTCTCGGCATTCCGATATAGGATGTGTATCCAATAATGAGGATCATCACCATTAAAAGATAGACAGCAACTTTGTTATCAACTGCAATGTTCCAGATTTTCATTTTTCAAGTCTCCTGAGACGATCAACGATTATGCTTCGACTTGTCCTGAATTTGAAAACAATGGGGACTTCCACCAAAAAAAGAGGGGACAAGTGTTCAGCATGACTTACTATTTTTTTGTTTTTACTGACTACTGTGTTATCACAACCGGTGAACCATTCACCAATTTTTGGTTACCGGAAACAATTAACAATTCGCCCGCTTTCAATCCGTTGACCACTTCAACCAAATTTCCTTGTCGGCCGCCGATCGTTACTCGTCGTTCTTGCGCTGTTCCTTTGCTCTCCACGTACACAATGTATCGGTCACGATCAACAAGTTGAATGAGATTCTCGCTCACAAGAATTGCATCGCTTCGTTTTCGCCGAATAAGCGTTAGTTTGGCAACCATTTCCGGTTTTATTTTCCCGTTCGGATTCGGCAGCAGGACTTCAATAAGCATTGTTCGATTTGCGGCTGATACGGTAGAGCCGACAAATGTAACTTTCCCGTTCAACGTTACATCCGGCACGGCATCGAATGTCACTGATACCGAAGTTCCAATATTAATGGAACCCGAATATAATTCGGGAATATCTGCCTGTACTTTAATTGTGGATGTGTTAACGACACGTGCAATCGGTATTCCGGGTGCTGCCATTTCACCAACATTCGGCATTGTATTATCCACAACACCGTTGATGGGACTGCGAAGCTGAGTCCGTTCCCAGCGTGCTTTCATCAGATCGGCATTTGCTTTTGCGGCGTCACGTCCATACATCATGTTTTTGTATTGCAGTTCACTAATCCCTTGCTGATCGTACACGGATTGCTGTTTTTCGACATTCAACTGTGCCATTTTATATTGAGCATCGGCAGCTTCATAGCTTGCTTTAATCACTTCATCTTTCAAGATGACAAGGATGTCCCCTTTTCTGACCGTATCTCCTTTTTTCTTCTTCCATTCTTTTACGATGCCACCTTCTTCGGGACTCATCATAACATCTTCGAACGCTTTCACTGTACCAGCGACTTGGATTCCATCAACCATTGGGGAAGGTTGTATTTTCTCCACCGTTACGTTGATCGGTTGCGCTTTGTGTTCTATGGTTGCCGTCTCATTTTTTTTACATGATGAGAGCATCAACATACTTGCGACGATGAAGATAGCGGCAAGGTGTGATTGTATTGTTTTCATGTTTCATTCCTTTTGTCTATATAATATTATTCGTAACTGCTCAGCTATTATTTGGGTAAATCATAAATTACCTGTCATTCTGAGCGTAGCGAAGAATCTGAAAAAACTACACATGAGAGTTCGAGTGCACAAACCAGATTTTCCGCTTTTTGAATCCCGCTCTGAGCGGAATCCGAAAAGCGGGACTTCACTGCGTTCCGCAACAAAACTGCGGAACTCGTTCAGTGGCTAGGCCATCCCTTCGGGAAATGACAAGGATTTTATATTGTTTTATTTCATCGCCGAGTAGTTACTATTTTTAAATATTTATTCTTCATTCTCTTGTGCATACTCCGGCAATCGTCCCAGCATAGAATCGAGTTCACTGGCCGCGACGAGATAATCATAAATTGCCTGCATTCGATTCACTTTTGCTTGTGAGAGTGCAAGTTGGCCGTCGTTTACCTCCAATTGTGTTGCCGCATTCGAAAGAAATCGTGCGGTGACAATTTTATATCCGCGTTCTGCCGTTTCCACCGTCTTTTGCTGAGCGTCAACGCGTTTTCGGGCTTGCCGCAAATTTCCGATGATCGAACGGACTCCCATTTGCAGATTTCGTTCCAAACTACTTTTTTGTTCCTCGGTCTTTTGTTTTTCAAGTTGTGCCTGTTCTATGCGGGAAGAGGTTTGAAGACCTTGAAAAAGGTTGAGGGAAAAGGTCAAACCGACCTGCGACATTTTGTAGAAATCATTCGTTGAAATTCTATAATCATCTTTAATTGCCGTATAAGAGTAGGAACCGTACGCGGCAATGGTAGGAAGGAAGGTTGCCCGTTCCGCATTGACCGAAGCTCCATTGAGTTCAATCTGATGTTTGATAATATTCAGGTTGAGGTTCGATTCAAGAACGGTTTGATTTGCAGCGCTGAGTATTCCTTCGTCAACATCCTGAAAGACAAGATAATCCGATGGAACGATCGTCACAGAATCTGCAACACCCATAATGTTGCGAAGATTGTCCACGGCAAGATTAAAGTTTGTCTCGCTTTGTATTACAGCGGGACGAAGATTTTCCATGCCAACGGTTGCGCGGAGTTCGTCATACTCAGACACGATTCCCTGCGAACGCAGCAATTGTACATTCTTAAAATTATCTTCGGCATTTTTCAGATTCGATTGCATCATTAACAATGCTTCGTGTGCAAGAAGCGCAGTGTAATATGCTTTCCGCACTTTTGCCACCATTTCCACTTTTTTCTGCATATAAATATCGCGTGCCAATTTGGAATAGATATTAGCGGCGCCGACGCCGATAAAGACCGATCCGTTAAACAATATCTGCCGTACATTCAATGCCGCATTGGCCGAATTGGAGGGTGACATAGAGAATGGAAGTTCAATTAATTGTCCGGTTGGCTTCGGTACTTTTGCTGTTGAGTCCATCAATTTCACCAACGGATAGTAGATTGCATCCGGAAAATAACTTTTTGGTTTTGTAACAACGTGATTGAATGTTCCGCTGATATCGACCGAGGGCATTGTATAACCCCACGCTTCCATCACACGCGCGTCGGATCGTTTTACTTCCAGTCGGGCGGATTCCAGTTCCGGATTGTGGTGAATGGCTGTTCGTACGGCGGCATCAATGGAAAGAAAATATTGTATTGTGTCTGCATTTTGCGCCGGAGTTATCCCGGAGAGGAGCGCGAGCAAAACCACAACCGTGATGATAAAATGTTTCATCTGTTCCTCGTTAATAATTCACTAAAGCTTTTAAATCAAGTTTACCTTTTTCGGTAAGCACAGATTCAATAAATAAGATATTCGATATTCGTAAGGTATTATTGAGATCAATATTCAACTTTTCTTTGAACATCTCATGCTGATTGTCGATCCGCATCAGCAGCGTTGAAGCATTGGACCAGAGAATCATGACAATCTCCATAGGATTAAGATCCGTACGAAATTTATGTTCCGCCATTCCCTGGGTAATAATCTCAGTGACCATAGACCATAGCGTTTGATTAAATTCATCACACGATCGCATCATTTCCGCTGACACTTGCTTGTGGAATTGAGGCGTGTTAAAGAAGTGAAGCATGCGGAAATAATTCTTGTTTTGCTCGTAGAAAAGCGTATAGGTATCAGCAAGTTCCATCATTGTTTGCACAACAGAACGTTTCTGATTGACGACCTGAAGGAACATTTCATGCATAATCTTCAATCCGCGCATCATGACGGCGAGATAGAGGTCTTCCTTACTGTGATAGTATAGATAGAGAGTTCCTTTGGCAAGTTCAGCTGTTTCAGCGATCTCGTCCATAGTTGAGAGGAGAAGTCCTTTTTCGAAGAAGACTTTTTGTGCGGCGTCTATGATCGATTCTTTGCGGCTCTCTTTTTCCCGTTCCTTACGCTCTATGATGCCCATAGTGATAATCCAAAGAGAGGTTGTGTAGAAATATTCAGTATTCGTGGTGAAGAGGAATTTTTACACACTCTCGAGAATGACTTGCAGTCAGTTGGTATACACCAGTCTTGCGAGAAAACTCTCATGAAGCAAGGAGAAAAACGAGGAAGTTATTTTGGTTTTCGGATAAAAATATCTTGCGCTTTTTATTGAATGATTTTGGAAAAATTTGAGAAGGTACCGAGCAGATAAAAATTAAATGACGGAATTGCCGCAGAAAGAGTTTTTACTCTTCCCGATTTGCCTTCATCAATTCGCTAAACCGGATATTCTCTTTCAACAAATATCCCGATCCGATCAGCAATGGACAAAGATATAAAATTGCGTGGGTATAGACGACGTATGCAAGAGCAGTGCTTTCATTTATATGAAATACCTGCTCAAGAGTTATGGCGATGAAGGAATGGTAACTGCCAATCCCGTTTGGTGTGGGCATGGCCGAAGCAATTCCGGAAGAAATTTGCAGTGTTGCAGCAGAGAGCATCGTCAAATCAGTCATACCAAACAATCTGAAGGGAAGATACAAGAGGACGATATAGGTGAACCAGATGGAAAACGTCAGCAGCGCAATGATGCCATAATTCTTCTGCTCCGTGCTTGCCTGAAAACCATGTATGAATGAATCCATTATTCCGTCGATCTTTTTTCTGGATGCGGAAGGGGCAAGCGCCGATATTTTTTTAACAAACGAAAAAACAATTCCAGATGTAAGGAAAAGAGTGATAAACAGAATAAACAGGAAGGAAGCGATAATGTATAAAACCCATTCTGTACCTGATAAAAATGGAAACCATAACATAATCGACTCAACGTTAAGAATCACAACCGTTAGGAGTACGGTAGCAAAGCTGATAAAGTCCAGCAGACGTTCTAAAATGACCGTGCTGAGTAACGCACTTGTCGGAATGTGTTCTTTTTTTCCCAATACATAGGAACGTACAAGTTCTCCTGCACGGGGTAGAATTCCGTTGATCATAAAACCGATCATTAACGATGAAAATGCCGCATGGAGAGAGATATCTTTTTTTACCGGTTCAATGAGAATCTTCCATCGGATGGCGCGAAGCAAATGGCTGAAGGTGTGCAGGGCGAAGAGTCCGACGAACCATATGAGAGGTTGCCGAAGCATCGTGTTGGTCAGTTCGCCCAGATCTTTTTCGCGAAAGGCGATCCAAATAAAGAGGAGCGTCAGCAGTAAGCTGACGGCGATACGAATATAGAATGATCCCTTTTTCACGGAAGAGTGCCGTTAACGCACGGTAATCCTTCTGTTTAATGTTTCATATTCAGCATTGTTCGGATTGAGCTGATATAATTTTTTTAATGCTGTTTTTGCTTCCAGCATTCTGTTCAATATCAGCAGCGCCTTAATCGTCCTTACCTGAAGCTCTTCGTTGTTCGGATATAAAACCATTCCTTTTTGAGCTATACTCAGAGACGCATCGGCGCTGTCATTCCAAAGTTGTACATCGGCCAGAGCTGTATAGGCATCAACGTACGTTTCATCGCGCAGCAGAACATTGTTCAATAACCGTTTCGCGGTTTCGTAATCCTTATTCCACGCAAATGTTCGCGCAAGTAGTGTGCGTGCATCGTGAAAGTTTGGTGCTGCTGCCAGAATGCGTCGGCAGATCAGCCGGGCTTCATCTGTTTCCTTATTAAAGGCTTTCTCTCGCGCGAGAAGAAACAACTTATCCAGATCCAGTGAGAGCGAATCGATCCTTTTGAAGGCAATCATATCATCCGGCGTGATGTCGTCATCAATCAGTTCCTGAATTTGTGGGTAGAGTTTGTTTTCATCGATAACATACTTATTGATCTGCTTAAACCGTTGAAGCTTACCGAACACCGATTGATAGATTGTATCGTTCTGAATCTCCTCAAGATCCATTTTCGGTTTTAATTCAAACAGCTGTTCGCCCGAAATGAAATAAGTTCCGTCCAAATAATCCGCGATCTCTTCTTTTACCCGGATAAATGGCATGGAATGAATATTTCTGAATGTTTGGGCAGTATCGATTCCATCGCCGAGCCAATGCGCTTTTTCCGGAATGCGAATGTTATATCGAGATTTTAAAAATGCAAGAATACTCGGCGTAACATCAAGATGCGAAGAGACCGAGGAAAATGTTACCGACTTTTTTACGAGAGGGGAGAAGACAATAAGAGGAACGTGGAATCGATCGATCTTTGTTGCTGAAGGAATGGGAATAATTCTGTGATCTCCGGTGATGAATATAATCGTGTTCTTAAAATCAGGGCGCTTGGAATATTCCGTGATTAAATATCGGAGCGCATCATCAAAATAGATCAAGCTGGCAAACTGGTCCCGATACGTTGAAAACTCATTTCGTTGTTCCGGAGTGAGTTTCATTCGGGAGAGCACTTCTTGAAATCGTTTCAAATAGTGAGGGCGATTTGGCGGGATATACGGTTCATGCGTACTCATGGTAAGATAAATATCCAACCGCGGACCGGGGCGTTGATCGCTTAATATTTCGATTGCTTTGCGAAATACATCCCAATCCGGAAAACCCCAGGTGAATCCGCTCTGGTCACCTGCTGCCTTGTGATATTCAACTCCGAATTTCGATTCGTCCATAATCAGGTCAGTCTGTTCCCGTTCCAGGAAAACATCCTTCTTATCGAAGTTCTTATTTCCGCCGTACATGAAGTTGACGTAGTAATTATTTTGTTTTAACAATCTGATCATGGAAAGATGGCGCGGCATTTTGTATTCAAGTTCGTTAAATCCTTTATCTCCATACGGAAGCGATCCGAATAATGAAGGGAGCACTTCAAATGTTCTGCCGGATGTGCTGAGAAAGTTTTCCCAATACAAACTTTGCCGCGTCAATGAATCAACAAATGGAAGAAATCCTCCGTAGCGTGCTCCCGCCCCCACAAAATCACGCCCTAATCCTTCCGCAACAATCACGACAATATTCGGAACGGTCGGGGTCGATTCCAAAAATGGTCCCAGCACATCACGATAGGGAAAAATTTTCACCAGGGGGTATTCCTGGCCAATGTTCGATGTTGAGATGGAAGGCGCCGTGAAGAACTGCACTGCTTTTACCGCAAAATAGTGAGATTTGTTAACGGAAAGATTGTATTCCAAATCAGATGAAAAATCTTTTACGGTGGGAAACATGAACGGTGAAAGGAACAACATTACAAGGGAAATACCCGTGAACATAGCGGCGAACATTTTCCCGAACTGCATGCGTTTGCTCAGAATACGATGCAGCAAAATAATTGCGACGAGAATAATGTATGGTAAAAAAGTTTTAATGCCGATTCCGGATGATGTCTTTATAGTGAATCGTATATCATCCATCGTATATCCAAAAAAGTCCGTCCCCAAAGGAACAAGTGTTACGGTAAAATATTGTATCAATCCAAAATGGATGATTCCCCCAGCCGCCAGCATCAGATAATATGTCCACCGCGCTGCTATTGGTGCATATGCCGCGAGCGGAACTAGAAAAATTGATAAAAATCCCGATAGAGTGAAAAAAAATATCATATCCGATGAGATCATCGGGGGGATGATTTCGATGAAAGGAATTGAAACAGCATGTTTTAAAGATATAACGATTACTTCATATACTCGGAGCACAATAACCAAGGTAAACAGAGCCAGGCTGAGCGTGGTAAATTGTTGCAGAGCAAGGGTAAAACGTCCGATCGTAGATTGGGGAATTTGTTCAGTAGTCATAAGAAAATGGTGAATAGACAATAAAGAAAATATCGGAAGAATATAATCAACTCAATCCTGCAATGAAAGAAGGATTTTAATGTTGTTCTTGGGTATCACAATGAAGGATAGAATAATCGTAGTGATACGTGATGGTATTACCGAAAAGAGAGTATCACCGACGAAAAATCCCATAGAAAAATAAACGTAAAAAATGGGAAAAAGAAGTGATAATATTCTGATTTGTTGATTTTCATTCCGGCACTCTCTACCTTTCATCTCTATGATCAGGTCAACAACATTTACACGGCTTCCGTATGCGGTCCAATTAACCGCCTGTGCTGTTGTTGTTGCGATCGTCACAAAAATAGGGTTGATGTTTTCTCTTGTTCAGATTAATGTGCCGCAGATCTGGTCTCCCGCAGGGTTATCAATTGTTATCTTGTATTTTTTAGGCCCCCGATTTCTACCGGCAATTTTTGTAGGAGTGCTTGTCAATTATCTCTTCCTGTTTGAATCGACTCCGGTGGGAATTCTTCTTGCCGTTGGTTCAACACTGGAAGCATTTCTTGGATCCATCATTCTTAAACGATCAAAGCTTAATGCAACGCTTGGAACACTTCGTGATGTAGGAAAAGTAATTCTTCTCGGCGGGGTGATAAGCACATTATTCAACGCGGTGTTTAGCGTTACCGCCTCCACTCTCTTTAATCTCGATGTACGCGAACATTATGCCAGCACCATTCTCCTGTGGTGGATGGGGAATATGGACGGATTTATTGTTGTTGCGCCGTTGTTGTTCGTTCTGATCATGCGCCGTTTTGGAACGATTGAGAAGAGAAAAGTGATGGAATTTTTTGCCATGATCCTTATTGTTTTTATCGGATCGCAGTCGGTATTTCACGGAAGATATTTTTCCACACAGCTTAATTATTCTTTTGCTTTCATACTTTTTCCTTTTGCTATATGGGGCGCGATACGGTTTGGAATGATTGGTTCGGCAATTACCACGTATATCATATCATTAAACGCAACACTTTCCACGCAGACCGGTTTGGGACTATTTTCAGCGGAGAGTTATTTCGTCAGCATATTTTTAGTTGACAGTTTTATTCTTGTTCTCGGAACTACTTCGCTTGCATTAGCTGCATTAATTGAAGAACGCGCGGCAGCAGAGCAAGCAGTCCGAAAAAGCGAAGAAACGTATCGCATTATTACGGAGCAGACGGGTCAATTGATCTATGACTATGACGTTATGACTGGAACAATCCTTTGGAGCGGCGCCATCTTCGACATTACACAATATACTCCACAGGAATTTGAAACGATTGATATTGAGCGATGGGCCGAGATGATCCATCCCGATGACCGTACCATGGCAAAGCATCTGCTGAAAGAATCGATGCGACTTCATCAAGAATATAATGTGGAATATCGGTTCCGGAAAAAGAGTGGAGTATATTTTGATGTGCTTGACCGTGGCGAATTTCTCTATCAACATCAACAGGATACCACGGCGTTCAGAATGCTCGGAACAATGGCGGATGTTTCCCGGGTCAATATGACGATGGGAAAATTGAAGGAGAACGAAGAACGATTCCGTATGTTGATAGAGAAAAGTGCCGACGGGATCATTCTTATGGACAAACGTGCCGATATTATATTTGCCGGTGTTTCCGCTTCATCGATTATTGGCTACCCGCTGAATGAACTGATTGGTAAAAATATTTTTGATCTTTTGCATCCTTCTGAAACAAAAAAGTATGCATTTAAATTCGGTCGACTGGTGTTGGAATCGGAACGGAGCGAATATCTGCTGGGACGGTTCAAACATAAGAACGGAATGTGGGTCTATATTGAAGGAATGGTGACGAATCTGTTTGCTAATCCCAGTGTCAATGCGCTTGTTGCAAATTTTCGCGATGTCACAGAACGGATTGTGAGTGAAGACAGGCTGAAACGTTCATTGCAGGAAAAAGAAATTCTGCTAAAAGAAGTGCATCATCGAGTGAAGAATAACATGCAAGTTATCTCAAGTCTTCTTAATTTACAGTCAGCATCCTTACGTGATAAAGCATCACTGCCGATGTTTCGCGAAAGCCAGAATCGAGTGAAATCGATGGCGCTGGTACATGAGATTCTCTATCAATCGCGCGATATTGTCAGTGTCAATTTTTCGGTGTACGTTAAACAGCTGGTCGCTTCGCTACAGAAGTCCTTTCTTACCGGGACCGGAACAGTTTCCATTACGGTGAAGGTCACCAATATTGTGCTTGATATAGACGCTGCAATTCCGTGCGGGCTAATTATCAATGAATTGGTGTCGAACGCATTGAAATATGCTTTTCCCAAAAAACGGTCCGGGGAGATTGTGATAGAAGTGAAAAAGAAAAATAATGCAATGATACGGCTTTCCGTGCGGGATAATGGAATCGGGATGCTGAAACGGAAGACACGCACGGCTTCACTGGGACTGAAACTTGTCCATGCGCTTGCCGATCAGTTAAAAGGATCAGTGACGATCTCCGCACAGCGGGGAACGGCATTCATCATCGAATTTCCAATCAAAACACCAATGGCAGCAGCGGCGGTATGAAAAAGAAAAAAGTCCTTATCGTAGAAGATGAAAAGATCGTTGCGCTCGATCTTCGTTCCATTCTTTCTTCGACCGGATATATTGTTGTCGCCGATGTTTCCACCGGCAAACAGGCGGTGACCGCTGTTGAACAGTTCAGTCCGGATATTATCCTGATGGATATTGCACTGAAGGGTTCCATGTCCGGCATTGATGCGGCGAAGATCATCCTCAATCGATACGACATTCCGATCATTTTTCTGACCGCAAATTCCGATACAAAAACTCTTGAGCATGCGAAGCATGTCAGCGCCTATGGATACATTCTTAAACCATTTGATGAACGAGATATCCGCACTACGGTGGAAATGGTGCTCTATAAACATAAGACCGAATCTCACGTAAAAAATCAGCGGCAATGGCTGGAAACAACCCTTCGCAGTATTGGTGATGCCGTTATCGCTACGGATAAAAAAGGGTTTGTAACATTCATGAACATTATTGCCGAGCAATTGACCGGCTGGAAACAGGAAGAGGCGGCAGGGAAGAAACTCGGCGAAGTGTTTGTTATTGAAAATGAAAATACAGGCAAACAGCTTCCCAATCCCGTTGCCAAAGTGCTGCGTGAACGAACCTCGTTAAGTTTAACCAATCATACCATTCTCATTGCTAAAAACGGCGCCAGAACGTTCATCGAAGATTCTGCTGCTCCAATCTTTAACGATGCACAAGTAATTACCGGAGTTGTGCTGACCTTTAGAGATGTAACAGAGAAAAGAAAATCGCAGGATGAACTGAACCGGAACGAGCAACGATACCGCGCATTGATTGAAAAAAGTACCGAAGTCGTAATGATTATGGATAATGTTGGAACAATTCTGTATTCGACAAGTTCCATTACAACTATGCTTGGATATACCACTATTGAATTTGTCGGACGAAATGCATTTGAGTTTCTCCATCCCGAGGAAATTGAAACGAATAAAGAACGGTTGCAGGATCTGCTCCGTCAACCGGGGAAAAGTATTCTGGTACAATTACGGTTCCGGCATAAAGACCGTTCGTGGCGATGGCTTGAAGCAGCAGGAACAAACCTCATAAACGATCCCGCCGTGAATGGCTTGGTGGTGAACTTCCGTGATATTACGTATCGGCGGGATTCCGAAGAAAAACTGAATCATCTGAACAAACGTCTCGATCTTATTGCGCGCGTAACCAGCGAAGTGATTGGCGCGCTGCCGATTCAAAAGCAGGCGCGGGAGATGATAGAGCAAGTAATGCATGCATTCGATGTGGATGCGGTCATTATTCGTGTTACGGAGGATGACGAGCTGCACTTGCTGGCAAGCATTGGCGTGGATGAATATAGTTTGTCCAAAGTGATTCCGAATAAATTCGGAATTTCAAAACAGATAATGGCAAGCCGGCGCGCGCTGGCGGTAAAGAACGTAAAGGAAAATTTTGCCACGCACTTCCTGAAAGATCAATCCGGCTTTGATGGAAAACGATTCGATTTCATATCGTATGCCGGCGCGCCGCTGTTGATCGGTCATACCGTCATCGGTATTCTTGGATTGTATTCCAAAGATAAGATTCGTGAATTTTCCGCGACTGATCTTGAACATTTACAGATTGTTGCCAATCACATCTCCGTTGCTATTGCCAATGCCGGACTGTTCAAAGAAATCCGTGAACAGAATGTGGAGATGATGAAGCATATCGAGGAGCAGACCCGTGCCGAAAAATTATTGAGGGACAGTGAGGAACGCTATCGCGAGTTGGTGGAACATTCCCCGACGGCAATCTTCGTTCATGTGAACGGTGAGATTCAGTTTGTGAATCATGCCGCCATAATTCTCTTCGGCGCATCGGTTGCGGGAGAATTGATTGGAAAGAAAGTCATCGATATCATTCATCCCGATTTCCGCGAAGGTGCGGAGCAGCGGATGCTGCGAGTCTATTCCAACTTCGTTCTTCCCACAACGGAGCAGAAATATCTCCGTTTGGATGGCCAATCAATTGATGTTGAAATTTCTTCCATCCCGTTTTCGTTTGAAGGAAAACCGGGAGCTCAGGTGATTGCGCGGAATATCACCGAACGAAAACAGCATGAAGTGGCGCTGCTGGAATCCGAGCTTCGTTTCCGGTCGCTGTTCGAAAACGCAAAAGATGCGGTGTTTCTTGCCGATACACGAACGGGAAATATTATTGATGTGAATGCTGAAGCGGAAAAACTGTTGAAGCGGACCCGCGGAGAAATTATCGGACGGCACCAATCGTTTATTCATCCGCCGGAACGATCTGCTGAAGCTGAATCGATGTTCCGGGAGCAGATTCTGACGCTGGGAGAACACCCGATTGAATTTGAAGTGATTGACAGTTCGGGGAAACGTATTCCGGTGGAGATCAAAGCCAGTGTCGTTCGCCTGGATGATAACAGAATTATTTCACAGGGAATCTTCCGCGATATTTCGGAACGGAAAATTGCGGAAGAAACCTTACGTGAAAGCGAGCACCGATTCCGTACGCTGGCGGAGAACCTTCCCGGCGTTGTCTATCTCTGTAAAAATGATGACCGATATACCATGCTCTATCTTAATGATCAAGTGGAGCAGTTGACGGGATATTCCAAGGATGATTTTCTTGATGATACCGTATCGTTTGTGGACTTGTATCATCCGGAGGATGTTGCAGAAATTACGGAAGGTGTATCAATTGCTCTCTCCAAACGTCTTCCGTTTCACTTGATCTATCGCATTAAACATAAAGACGGTACGTGGCGATGGATAGAGGAACAAGGGATTGGTGTGTATCGCGGCAGCGAATTGCTGCGGCTGGAAGGCTTCTTAAGCGATATTACTGATCGAAAGATCGCTGAATCTGCTTTGACGGAAAGCGAGGAAAAATATCGCCGTCTGTTTGAAGATTCCAAAGATGGTATTTATATCACGACGTTCGACGGTACAATCCTTGATGTGAACACTTCTATGATGGAGATTCTCGGATTTCATGATAAAGAAGAACTGAAGAATTATAATGTGAAGGATCTCTATTTCTATCCGACCGATAGAACGAAATTTGTAAAAGAGTTTGAGCATAAGGATTATGTTAAAGATTTTGAAGTGACGCTGAAGAAAAAAGACTCCACCAAAGCACATGTCCTTCTCACGACGGTGGTGATTCGCGATGATTCGGGAAGGCCAATCCTCTTCAATGGTTCTATGCGTGACATTACGGAGAAGAAACAACTCGAACATCAGTTGATCCAGGCGCAAAAAATGGAGAGTATTGGTACGCTTGCCGGTGGCATTGCGCACGATTTCAACAATCTCCTTGCAATGATCCTCGGAACTGCGGAACTGATTAAACGTCACACAAAGGAGATTCCGGCAATCCAATCGTACATCACTCGAATTATCGAAGCATCGGATCGGGGATCATCTATTTCGAAGCAACTCTTATTGTTTGCGCGTCCAGAACAATCCGATTTGAAGCCGATCTCTGTGCAGGGTGTAGTGGAACAGGTTAATGATTTTCTTTCTCACTTCCTGTTGAAAACGATCACGGTGCGATGCGAAATTGCTGATACCGCGGCCATTATTATGGGAGATGAAGGACATCTTCATCAGGCAGTCCTGAATCTTTCCATTAATGCGCGCGATGCAATGCCCAGCGGTGGTGTCATCACCATCGGTGTGAAAAATGTCAAGGGAAGTTTTGTCCGCCACCAATTTTCCGATGCGGGTGATCATGAATATGTGGCTATTTCTGTGCAAGATACAGGTTCTGGTATGGACGAGGAAATCCAGCAGCGGATCTTCGAACCATTTTTTTCTACGAAAGCACGGGGAAAGGGGACCGGATTAGGACTCGCAATCGTTCACGGCATTGTGCAGCTGCATCGGGGATATGTTGAAGTTCAGAGTAAAAAAGGAATCGGAACAACATTCACTATGTACTTCCCGTCCATCGCCATAGATGTTCCGGGAAAACAAAAACAAGAGATTATTATGGGTTCTGAAAACAAAGAAACAATTTTAATTGTAGACGACGAAGAGATGTTACGGGAGATTCTTACCGAAAGTTTGCGGGATGAAGGATACAAGATTCTTATTGCATCCGACGGTGTGGAGGCATTAAAACTTTACGCTGAACACCGAAATAGTATTTCGCTAATAATCACCGATCTTGGAATGCCAAACATGGGCGGAGAAGAACTCTTTGCAAAACTGCAAGCGATGGATCCAAAAGTGAAAGTGATCATCTCCTCCGGATATTTGGATAGTTCAACTCGTTCTGATCTGTTGCGAAAAGGGATCATCGATGTCCTCACAAAACCATACCGTTTCGATATTATCTTTGCCACCGTCCGCAGAGCTATTGACAGTCATTAGGCGAATTCTGAAACATTCGTCATGAGCATAGCGAAGGGACTGAGGTAATCTTAGAAAAAAACACCGATGATGAAAAAATATTTTCACGGATAACGAATATTTACTATCAGATTCTTCGTCCCGCGCAGAGAAAAATTATGAGCGGAACTCAGAATGACAGGCAGAGTACTACTCCACTGTCACCTCCGAAGGAGTCCTTCCCTAAGTGACACTTCGTGTCGGACCTGAGCGCAACGAAGGCTCTGAAGTAATTATAGTCAATGAACAACAGATGAACATTCTTATCACCGGCGGAACAGGATTCATTGGTAAGCACCTTCTCCGCGAATTAACAACGCAACATCACTCCATTACACTTCTTACAAGAGGTCAATCCAAAACTACAACGGTAAATAATGCAACAGTCCGATATCGACATTGGGATCCGATGAATGAAGGGAATTGGATAGATGAAGCGGGCGGTTGCGATGTGATTATTAATCTCATTGGCAAAAACGTTTTTGAACAGCGATGGAATAAAACAGTGAAAGAGAAAATTCTTGCCAGTCGAATTGTCCCTACCCGAATGCTTGTTGATGCTATTGCCAAAGCAAAACAGAAACCAAAGCTTCTTATTTCCGCATCTGCGGTTGGATTTTATGGCGACAGAAATGGTGAGACAATCACAGAAGAGAGTTCCGGAGGGGATGATTTTCTTGCCGATGTTGTGATGCAGTGGGAATTAGTCGCATACACCGCCGAGCAATTCGATGTACGTGTTGCAACACCTCGCATCGGATTAGTGCTGGAAAAAAGCGGGGGAATGATCGGCAAGATGTTGCTGCCGTTCCGGCTCTTTGTCGGTGGACCGATCGGCAGCGGGAAACAATTTCTTCCCTGGGTACATATGGATGATGTGGTACGTGGAATATTGTATCCGCTGAAGAACGAACAATTTCGCGGTATCTATAATCTTGTCGCGCCGAATCCGGTAACAATGAATGAATTTGCGAAAATATTCGGATCAATTCTTCACCGCCCGTCATGGCTGCCGGTTCCGAATCTTGCATTGCAAATATTGTATGGTGAAGGTGCCAAGGTGATTTTGTCAGGACAAAAAGCAATTCCGCAAAAATTACAATCAGCAGGTTATCTGTTTTCGTATCCCGAGCTTCGTCCTGCATTACATTCCATTCTAAAAGCATAAAATACCTGAACATTTGTTCGGTTATTTTTTGGTTCTTGTAATCCTCCTTATTTAGAGGTAAAATTTGATAGGAATTTTCTATTCGTTTATTAAGAATGGAGCTATTGTGAAAAAGATATTCTTTTGTTTATTACTGCTCATCATTCCGCTTTCCATTCAAACAATCACTGCGCAAGAGAGAGCAACATTATCCTCTATTCCCGGATTTACTCTCAGCCCATATTTTAATGAGCAAATAAAAACATTTATTTATAATCCCGAAGTAAGAATCCATATCAATGCACCATCGGTTGAATTGTTTGATCCTTCAAAACCGACAGCGCTCTCATTCTTTTCGCTGCCGAACGGCAACACAATCGAGATGACCGTCGGGAAACAATTGAAGCTGGGGGACGACTGGCATTACGATATTCAGCATATTGGTGCGCAGACGAGATTCATTCGTACGAAAATGAAGGATACGAACTTTGTGACCATCTACCTTGAAGCAAACGCATCATCCGTTCCGCTCAGCTGGCCGACGTGGCGGAGCAAATATGCCAATAATGCAGTGCTCATTAAAAGTATTGTCGATTCCGTCAAAAATATTTTCGCAAACTACAATCCGTACATCATCCTATCAAGTCACAGCGGAGGAGGAGGATTCAGTTTTAGTTATTTCAACGCAGCCACAACAATTCCCAATGAAGTAAAGCGAATTACCTTTTTGGATGCAACATACAATTATGATAATGCGTATGGCGCCAAAATTAAGGATTGGCTCCTTGCATCTTCCGATCATCATTTGAGTGTGCTCGCGTATAACGACAGTATTGCACTCTATAATGGTCAGCCGATTGTGAGTGCAACCGGCGGAACATGGTACCGCACGCGGCAAATGGTTTCATATCTTTCTGCTTTTATGTCGTTTACGACAACCGAGAATGCCACATTCATCATCCACAGTGCATTGAACGGAAGAGTAAAGATTATTCTCAAGCATAATCCAACTCAGGCGATTCTTCACACGGTTCAGGTGGAACTGAACGGATATATCCAAACAATGCTTTCGGGAACACCTCTTGAAGAGATCGGCTACACATATTATGGAACAAGAGCGTATACATCATTAGTGCAGACCGGCAATACGCTTCCAAAACCGCTTCAGATTCCGCCGCGTCCATCCGGCTCGGTCACCGGTTCGCAGTTTATGACGAGCGTAGCGGCAATGTCATTTACCGATCGTGAAAATGCAATCTATGCCGAGATTGCAAAAGGAAATATTCCAGACTTCATGCGGACGTTGAAAAAATTGCAGTCAGCATTTCAGGATAACGATGGTATTTCGCATACGGTGATCTACGAAGTGATGCCCGATTATCTTTGCATCGGTTCGAACGAAGATTTTTGCCGAGTGCCGATGGGACCGGTCACGGCGCAGAAACTGGCGAATCTTTTCGGCGCTACAATGCCCACGACAAAACTTGTGGATGATATTTATACAAAGGCACCGTTGAAAGTTGCTCCGGTAACGTACGCGCCCGTTGGAAATGAAAATGAAAAAGTCACAAAATTTATCGAACATAATACTGCCATTGAAAACCAGCGGACATCATCAGGCCAGCCGCTTGGGACATTGATGGGAGGAACAAAAAAAGATATGGTCATCAGCAACAAAATTGTCGATCCCACACGGCCGGGATATGTTGTCATTTATGGATGGCACCAATTAAATGGAACGGCGATTCAGCCGCTAACCAATATTCATAGCGGAAGCTACGTTGACTACAGTCACGGTGTTCGGTTGATGAATGTGGAATTATTAGTTGATAGCGTTACGATGAATGTAAAACAGATGCTTACCAACGCAAAATGGTATAAAGTACTGAGTAATGAAATCGGAGCCATGACGCAGCCAAGTTACTTTAAAGAGAGTAATGCTCCCGCAACACCAAAATCGTTTGGTGTGAAGTCTGAAAACGGAACATCGTTGAGACTGGTCATTAAACCGGATACGAATGTAACGGAATACATCGTCTTTACAGGGAAAAATGGTACAACGTTCACTGATACGGTCGTCATCACTCCAAATAATCCAATTATTACAACTCTTCAAACCGATTCACTCTATTATATAACCATAAAGGCTTCCAACAATGCGGGAATATCTGCGAGTTCAGAGGTGCTGGCCGGAATTCCAAGTTTGAATTCAGGGAAGATTCTGATCGTAAACGGATTTGACCGTGCATCCACAGGAAATACATATAATTTTATTCGCATGCATGCATCAGCAGTGAAAGCAAACGGATATACGTTTGCATCGGCAACGAATGACGCGGTGATCGACGGACTTTTTTTCTTAAACAATTATTCAGTGGCAGACTACATTCTCGGCGATGAAAGTACGATTGATGAAACATTCAGTACTGTAGAACAAACCAAAGTAAAATCATTTTTGCAGAACGGCGGGAAGTTATTTGTTTCCGGCTGCGAACTTGCATGGGATTTGGATAACAAAGGCGCTGCAAGTGATAAAGATTTCATCAATAATTATTTAAAGATGCGATATCTTGCCGATGCCCCGAATAATGTGAAGCAGACAACATATCAGGCGGAAATACTGGGCGGAAATGTTTTTACCGGTGTGCCGAGTATTGCATTCGATAATGGAACGCATGGTTCCATTGATGTGCAATGGCCCGATGTAATTAAAGGAACAGCCGGAGGATTGCCGTTTGCCAAATATACAAACTTGGATACAGCGTCCGGAGTCAGTGGAATATTTTTTAGTGGAAACTTTCCTTCGGGAACCAGATCCGGTAAACTTGTTGCATTGGGATTTCCGTTTGAGACGATCTATACACAAAGCGTTCGCGATCAATTGATGGGAAAAATTTTGTTATTTTTCGATATTGCTGCGCACGTTCAAAAGGAAGAGGCAATACCCGAAGGATTTATACTGTATCAAAATTTCCCCAATCCATTTAACCCCACAACAATAATTCAGTTTTCTCTCTCTTCAAAAGGAGAGCGGGCGACATTAACAATCTTTGACATAAACGGGAAAGAGATCGTAACGCTTGTGGATGAACAGAAAGAGCCGGGAACATATTCTGTCCAATGGAATGCGTCGCAGTATGCCAGCGGAATGTATCTTGCGAAACTTGTGGTTGGAGGGAAATCCCAAATAAAGAAATTGTTGTTGGTGAAGTAACTTTGACAATATGAAGAACCTGATCGTAAATATTTTTTCCTATCCGTGTAAATCTGTGCCATCTGTGTCATCAGCGTTCTATTTCGTAATGTTACCTCAGACACTTCGTTTCGCTCAGATCCGACACGAAGTGTCCCATAGGGAAGGACTCCTTCGGAGGTGATATTGGATTAGTACTCCGCCTGTCAGAATGGGACGGTAGAATTATTTTTGAAATGACTTTAACTTGAAATAACCGCTATCACTTTAACAGCATCATCTTTTTTATCTCTATAAAATTATCGCTCGACAGTTTATAGAAATATATGCCCGTTGAGATATTTCCTGCATTCCACTGCACCTCTTTCCATCCCGCCGATTGTTCTTCGTTTACCAATGACGCTATTTCACGTCCCAAAAGATCGTACACCGTAAGCGTTACATATGAAGCAGTGGGGAGCGAATACCGAAATGTTGTGGATGGATTGAACGGATTTGGATAGTTCTGGCACAGACTGAACAGTCCCGGAACTGACTCATTCATTTCCTCAACGCCCAATATGGTAGGAAATGTGGCGCGTTCATAATATCCCGAGTAATTAAAGATGCCGTCTTCTCCTTTTCCCGATTCTTCTTTTAATGATCCGTTCATAGGATAGTATGCGGCAAGATCCACTTCGTTTCCCGTGAGAGGATAATTCATTAAGGCAAGAATTTCTCCGGCTGTTCGCGCCTTGCTCCAGAACCGCAAGTCATCATACAGTGCGCTTCCCATCGGATAGGACCACCAATTATCAGGCATATGATTTACAAAAATACATCCCGGACCATTCAATAATGTTCCCGCAGTTGTTTTCTGATCGATCACTCGTCCGTTCAAATACAATTTGAAATTATTGGTACCGCCGTTTGCATCGTACGTGATTGCAAGATGCTGCCACCGATTTTGCGTTACGCTGTCTTTATCATAACCAGAAAGATCATATGTGTTCGTGGTTGTTGCAATTCTGGCAAACGGGTGACGGGAATTCGATGCATTTGTATTTTGTGAAACACCCAAATAATAATAATAATCCTGTCCTTTACCTTTCTTTCCGGCGACCAGTAGTTGTCCGTTACTTAGTTTCTTTACCCAGCATTCAATAGTAAAGGCACTGGCGAAATTAAGATTGGCGCCATATGGTATCTGAATGTTTTCCTTATGTTGGCTGTCTGTGACATGATCGAAGCGGACAGCATAATTATCACCGAGCGCGGGTTTTTCTTTTTCGATCATGAAAGAATAAAGGCGTCTCGGTTCGTACATGCCCGGCCAGTCGCCGTGAACAATCACATTCATGCTGCCGTCGGCATTCAACATTGGTGATGGTGCAGACATGTACGCAAAATCGTTTGTGGGGAAATAATATTTTCGGCTGATCGTTCCGGTTGTGGCATTGAATCGTGTTACACCGATTTTCTGATTTGATACTTGGTTCATGGCATAGACAACCATCAGTTGATCTCCGGTAGATGACGGATCGATGATCGGAATTGCATTTCTTCCATCCTGAGCATAGAAAAGTGTATCGATCATCAGATCCACAAAACTAAATGTTTCCCCTTTATCTTTAGAATAATACAAACCAATTTTCCAAGATCCTTTATTGTAATTATAGGTGATGTAGACGAAATTTCCTTTGGATATGATCGACGCGGATCCAAAATGGTTGTCATCGCGTGCGAGAGCGGAGGTAAGATTTTTCACTGAGGAGAAACTGCTTCCTCCATTCGTTGATTTTCGATACAGAAGATCGAACTGTGTTGCACCGGCATCTTTCTGATCCCAGATAATGTGCACATCGTTGTTTTCCACACTCATCTTTTTGTGATGAAACGATTCAATGGAATTGTCGAAATTATTCCACTGCAGGTCATGAATGGCGCTGCTTCCGTTTGCGCCTGAAACAGGTGTGTAAACAAACGTTTTTCCTCCATCGGTCGATTTCACAAAAGTTATTCGTTCTACGGAATTCACTTTATCAATGTCTGATGCAAGGGCATACATTGTAGAACCTTGGCTGACAGCATCGGAAAAGAGCCAGTACCACCAATAGGTCTCTTCCGGCAATAGTGTTAAATTCGTCGTCTGCGTAAATGTTGTGCCATTGTCGGAAGAAGAATAACATACAACCACGGGATCTTTCGATCCATGATCCAGACTCATAGACCCAAAAATGTTCACAATTCCGCTGTTGGCCAGGATATAATAGTCTCCCATTGCTAACGAACCGACACTGCGATTTAGCGACCAAATGGTTTTTGGCGCATCAAACGTAGCGCCATGATCGGTTGAGCGGAAGTACAGCAGTTTGTTTGCTACGGGATCTGCATTTGGTAGAAGATCCAATATAATAATATGAACGTTCGCACCATCCACAGCAATAAATTCCGTTCCTTTCGGATCAGAAATCTTTGTAAGTGAACCAAGATATTTTTTTGCGCCAAATGTTCTTCCTCCATCAGTCGATCGGCGGTAGGCAAGATATTTGAGAAGAGTTGAGTTGATGGTATCGGTTTCACACCAGACTGTGTGAATATTATTTCCCGAAGCCACAGAACGATGAAATCGAATATTCACCTTTGGATGATTTTCGGAAATATCGGCAACGAGGTTGGAGAATGGCGATTTTACGCCAATGCCCGGATTTGGATCAACAATACCGGCTTGAATAGATTTATACGAAACGGTGATATACCATCCGGTATATCCATTGTATTTTCCTAATCCATCTTTTACTGCAAAGAATTCATCATATCCGATCCATACCGAGGAATTCCATTTTTCATTTTTAGCCAGAATTAACATTCCCTCAGCACCGTAAGTGTACGAATATCGGTAGTTGTTTACCCATTGTCCGGCGGACCAATTTTCATTCAGTGTTAATGAGAGGAGTCTGTCACTTGTATATGTATATGTTCCTCTACTGCTGTTTGTCCATTGACCTCCGGACCACGATTCAGACAAAACGATCAACGGATTTGCATACTCATCATAAGTTGTTGTACCTCTTCCGATTGTTGTCCACTGTGAATTGATCCACATCTCCGTGATTTCCTGAACGCGATTTCCGTTAAGATCGTACGTATCGGTATAACGTGCATTGTTTGTCCAGGCGTTATTCGTCCATATTTCTGAAAGATAGGTAAGACGGTAATTATTCAAACTATACGTTTGTGTATTGCGACTGCCGTTTGTCCACTGATTGTTCAAGTAGTATTCATACAGTTCGCTCAACAGGTTTTTGCGCGTATCGTACGTATAGCTATTTCGATAACCATTTACCCATTGATTGGTGGTCCAATTTTCTGAGAATCGGGTTATCATATTTCCGGTGGCATCGTACGTTAAGGTCATGCGGTTGGAATTTGCCCATTGTCCGCTTGTCCATTGTTGAATCAACGATGAGGTTACTTTGCTATCCGCATTGTACGTGTACGTATAGCGGGATGTATTGACCCATGCACCTGCTGTCCACGTCTCGCTCATTTGCGAGAGCATATTCTCTTTCGCATCGTACGTCATAGTGGAACGGGTGCTGTTCACCCATGCGTTGGATGTCCATTGTTCATAGAGCCATGTCAACTGGCTCCCCGCCGTATTGTACGTTCCGGTGAATCGGGTTTTGTTTACCCACTGCCCGGCACTCCATTTTTTTATGAGTTGATTGGTAATGTTTCCTTTTGAGTCATACATGTTTATCCGCAGTGTTGTATCTGTGGTGGAACGAAGGTAAACGGAATCGATCACAAAAATATCCGAATACTGACTGGTTGCATAATGTAGTGTTTGCGTTGCGTAGTCTTGATCAAGAGGATCAAACTCGTTTAACGCGCGGAACGGAACAGGCGAACAGCGAGAAATAATTTGTGTATGGATGCTTTCCGGCGAGGAAAGTATATCCATCTGCTGATTATTTGACGGATCGTGAAAATTATTTTGAGCTTCCGTTTGGAGAAAACATGTGAGCAATAAAGCCGCCAGAAGAAGGAGAGAATACGATATTGTGTTTGAGCGATGTGAAAAATGTTTCGGCAGTACCGAATATGTTTTCATGTGAAGTCCTTCTTACGGCATCGTCAAAAATGATCCCGTATATTTTTTTATAGCGAAGAGAAAAAGTATGATGAAAAAAACATGTTGTGGTATTTTGAGAGTATCAAAAATAAACAATTGTCGGTAAGGATGTGCCTAAAATTAATCAGCACCGTGTGAACATACAAGATGAAAACAGAAAAAGAAAATTTATTTCTTTTTATTCGGACAGTTTTATCTGTTGAATGTTTTGTTTGGCTTGACAACAACAAAAATTAGTTGCGCTAAGAAGGAGAGTGAAAATATTTCATTCGCATTGTATGAAATCAACAACCTTCGAAATTTGTAAAATTCTGAGGGTTCTGTTTTTAAAAACCACGTATTTACGTGATTGCGGAATGGAATTGAAAATGGTACAGTAAGATTCAAACGTTGTATTAAAAACGAACAAGGGAAACAAGATGAAAAAGTATGAATTCAATAACTCCGTCAGAAAAAACCTTTTTACGGCGATAAAAATTATTTCAATGATCGTTCTCTTCAGCACTATTTTTTTGTTAGATCTACTGTCGTTTATTCCTGTGTTGATTATTATTCTTTTGATTTTAAACTCCGTTGAAAAAGATTTTACGCTGCCGCGTGACATTGCAAAGTAATTTCCTCATTCAAGCGTTGTTTTAGTTATTGTTAACCTGAGCGAAGCAATGAATGACGGGAGAGTGCAGATTGATTGTTATCCTGAGCGACCTGTTCGCCTTCTTTTTGGCGGAAGCGAAGGATCTGAGGTAAAGTTATTTGCATTACTTTTCGTTTTTGAATAGTGTCAGATTCTTCGTCCCGATAAAAGACATCGGGACTCAGAATGACGGGGGATGCTTAATCGAGCGGGCTCTTCACGGCAATGCCGCCTTTGTTGAGCACATGTGTGTAGATCATTGTGGTTCTTACGTCGCTGTGTCCTAGCAATTCCTGTACGGTGCGAATGTCATAACCATTCTCCAACAAATGTGTTGCAAAGGAATGACGGAAGGTGTGAGCGGATCCTCCTTTAATAATATTCGCCTGGCGGATGGCTTTCTTGATTTCGCGTTGAATGTGTGACTCTTCAATATGGGTGCGCATCTTTTTTTTGGTAACGGGATCAGTGGAACGGCGGGAGGCGGGGAAGAGATATTGCCATTCCCATGATCGTGCGGCATCGGGATACTTTTTGGATAGTTGATCGGGGAGATGCACTTCACCAAAACCGTCTGCCAGATCGTCCAGATGCAATGTTCTTCCTTTTTCCATATGAATATTTAAACGGGCAATGATTGAATCCGGAAGAATTGTCCTTCTATCTTTGCTTCCTTTTCCTTCCCGCACAATAATAGTGTGCGATTGGAAATCGAGATCTTTGATGCGGAGTCGCAACGCTTCAAGCAGGCGAAGTCCGGAACCATAGAGAAGATTTGCAACCAGTAGAGGAGTTCCGGTAAGATTTGCCAGAACGGATCTTGCCTCGGACGGAGTATATACTATGGGGATACGAATTGTACGGTTTGCCCGAGTGACATTGGCAAGGTGGTCAAGCGGGGTATGGAGCACGTCCTTGTATAGAAAAAGAATTGCGTTGAGCGCCTGGTTTTGGGTGGAAGCGGAGACCATTTCTTTTACCGCGAGACTGGTCAGGAAATCTTCTGCTTGTTGGTGACCAAGCTGCAAGGGGTGAATACTGTTATGGAATCGGATATAGCGAACGATCCAGTGGATGTATGCTTCTTCGGTGCGCTTACTATAATGGCGAACGCGCATGGTTGAGCTGACCTTTTCCAATAATTGAGATTGATTCATAAGCAGATTCCTTTTTTTTTGGGGAGTATAAGAAATTTATTTGGTGAGCGGTATAACGTAAATACGTTATTTTTTGGCGGGTGAAGAAATTTGATTTTACTCTAAAAAAAATCAGTATACCCTATTTAGGTGATAGCGCAAAAGAGTCATAAAGTGTAAATTATTTGAGCGAAAATACTAATGGAATCGGAATTGATAGTGACTAGATATTTTTGAGAGGTTTTTTATGAGACATGACGAAATGAGTTTTGCATAGTTTTCCAAAAACAACAATATGACAGAAATATCTGCAAATGAATCAACTTTCAAAGAATATTGAATTTTTAGGCTCCAAAACCGATCCGCAGACCAGTATATTTAATAGAGAAGTACCGTCTCATAAAGGATTTTTCAACAACAAAGTGCGAATCTGAACAAAAACCGGATGAAACAAAATAAAGAGCGTCATTGGATTGCAGTGTATACAAAGGCACGATCCGAAAATAAAGTTACTTCAGAATTAGAATCTAAAGGAATTACCTGTTTTCTCCCCCAACGACAACAACTTCGTCAATGGAGTGATCGGAAAAAGATCATTTCCGTACCCTTAATACCTTCATATATATTCGTTAATATAGAGCTTTCACAATATCATCGTGTATTCGAATCCGACGGTGTGGTAAAAGTAGTAACATTTAATAATAGAATAGCGATTGTGCGACCATTTGAAATTGATCTATTACGCTTGGCGTGCGGCGATGCAGCGGCAACAATAGATTCGGATATATCGAAACGGATAGGGGAACAGGTAGAGATTACAGAAGGCGTATTTGCTGGTTACTGTGGTATTGTGCTTGGGAAGCGTGAGGGTTTAAAAGTGGCAATTCAGATTCAAGAATTGGGAATATCGGTAGTCATCACCGCGCCTACCATTCAAGTTCGGTTAAAGGAAGTTGTGTAAGAAACAATTATTTTTACTTTCTAGGCAGCCTATTTTGGGACTGACTAGGCGGAGCATTGATACAAATGAGCAGAATAAAGGGTATACTACCCAATCCTAAACACAGACTTACACTGTCTTTTACTCAACACTGCACATTCATCGGCTCTACACAGTCGAATAACTAGTTAGGCAGCTAAAAAAATATCTTATATCAAACTCGAGGAGTAGAAAATAAAAATAGTTGATACCGAAACAGACAAAATGCCGATGCTGGCGTATTGCTGTTTTAATAAATCACAATTTATTATTAACAAATTGTAGGAGCTTGTATGTTTAGTAGAAAGCAGAAAATCATTAATGGAATAGTAAGTAAAAGAAATTCATATTTTGCCATTACAATATATGTTTTACTTTTGTTTGGTAGTTTTGCCTGTAAAAAAAGCACTCCCAATTCAAACGATCAAATAGAATCTATAAATGATAATTCGCCATTTATAATGGGAAAGGGTGTTCAAGTTACTTTTGATAATGATGCGGGTGTTGTTGCATGGATATCGGATAGTTCAAACATTTCGTATACCTCTCTTATCGTTCAAGGCAGTACGCTGAGTGGAAAGATTAAAGCGGTTGATATTCGGAATAATAAAACAACTGTTTTGGACAGTACTTTACGCTATTCGAACAGTTTTTATTCTGTTCGCGACACAATATTTAATGTTGCATTGAATCGAGACAATTCATCGGGTATTTATATTATTTCCAATTGTCTTGTTACCCCCAAAATATCGATCTTTCCATATCCTCTCCTAGGCGATGAGTATTTCGTCACAATTTCACCAGATTCAAAGAAAATCCTTTTAACTTCCGGCAGGATTCTCAATCTTTCCGATGGCTCTTCAACGAATGTTTCAATGCCAACGCAGTTTCCACGTTGGATCAATTGGAATGCTAATGGATTGCAAGTGCTGACTTTTACTCAAGATAGTATACAAGAGTATTTTGTTAAAGATCTATTGTCAGGTGTTTCAAAGAAAGTATGGCAGTCAGGAACAGATGATAAATTTGGGTTTCAAGTTGCATGGTCGCCTGATGGGAAGAAAATTGCATTTCTACGAGAGACCCCAATGAATATTTCTCCGACAGAACATTACATATATCTATGTGATGTTGCCTCAAGTTCTGCAAAAAAGGTTGTTGCGGTAAAAGTACGACTAAAAGATTCTATACTTCCTGGAATCTGGTCGTTTGCATTTTCACAAAATAGCAAACGATTTGCATATAGTGTTGAAGGAAATATTTATTTCTTGGAGATTTAATTCTTAGAATAGTGATCAAAATATAGCTGCCTAACCAGTCGCTCAACCTGACGTGGTAACCGCGGCCGCAATTTTGTTATTCAAAGTTGAAATTTCTAAACACAACATACGTTAGCAAAAGTAATCAGCGAGCTAATAGACATTGCGTCCGCGTAAAAACGTTACCACGCAGGTTAGCTCCAGTCCGTTAGCCCGCAATGAACAAATGAAAACGATTCTATTCATAATTCTGATAATATTAACTGGATGTTCAACATTTCGAATATCGAACGATCAGTTTATGCCATTATCGGTTGGAAATAAATGGACTTACGACTCAAGTGATGATACGGAAGTTATTTCGGTTGATACTATTAACAATAAAATATTTTATAAGTTTAAGACTTCTGGTAATAATAATGGCAAAATACTTCACTCTTTCTATTGGCAGAGAGTTTCTAACGACACTTTGTTTCTCTTGAATTACGATTCAATCACCAATCAATATATAGAGTTTATTGATGCAATATTTTCATTGAAAGAAAACGATGTTGCTCAAATACACTTGGAATTAGGTGACAGTGTATCGCAAAAAGATATAAACTATCTTCCTCGTTGCAGAGATTATTCAATAAAAGTTCTTGACAAAAGTGATGATGTAATTGAGTTTATAACTCAACGGTGTGGTGTCGATTTTAATTATATCACTGTTTACAAAAAAGGTGTTGGTGTAGTGAAAACAAAAAATGATTGGGGTATTGAATTAAAACTGACTGATTTCAAATTAAATTAATTATACGCATTGCGGGCTAACCAGTCGTTCAAGCTGACGTGTGAACCGCCGACGCGCCTGAAACTTGAATGATGAGTTATCAAATTACAACTTAGGTTACGGATAGCTATCGGCGAATTAAAAAACAATTTCTCGGCTCTGGAACGTTCACACGCAGCTTAACTCCAGTCCGTTATACGGCTTGTTGCCAACGGCGAAAAGCATAAAAAGTAAGTCAGCGTTTGTGCGTCAATTGAAGATATTGCGGAGTCAAACAAGGTTATCAACAGAAAGTGTTCAAGGTTCAAGTTTTAACGAATCAAGAATTGGCTTCGCACGCCGTTGGCAACCTAAAACTCATATGCAGTTGTCGTTAATGCTTAAAGTTAAAAATCAGTGTTCAAAACTAAATAGTGTGCAAATTAATCAACAGCCGTATAACCAGGCACTCAAGCTGACGTTGTGACCGCGTCCGCGATTTTTGTATTCGATGTTGAAAAATCTAAACACAACATACGATTCAAACAGTTATCGGTAAATTAATCGGGGTCGCGTCCGCGACACAACGTCACAACGCAGCTTAGTGCCCGTCCGTTAGGTGGCATTAAATAGCATCTCACTCATACTCTAAATATGAAACAATACATCACGCCAATTGGTGTTGTGGTTCAACGAGCCGAAATAGATAAAATCAAAAATGTTATTAAACAATCTGATAATAAATCTTATCAAGAAATGTTTAATCTTATTATTAATCCAATTACCGTTGAACGAGCATTGATGGTTCCGGGTACTAAGTTATATTACTCTTTGGCTGGTATTTCCGGTAAAATTGGAATTGTAGCACTTATTGCAGGAGTAGTAGTTTTATTTTATCAAATGTGGCTGGTAAGTATTGTTTGCTTTCTTTCGTGGTGGTTTGTGTGGGTTAAACTTCAAAAAGCGTTCAACTATGAAATCGGCGCAAGATTATTTGCTCTTGATCAAGCATTAGAAAAACAAAGTGACAAAATAAGTAATGCCACCTAACCAGTCGCTCAACCTGACGTGGTAACCGCGACGCGCTTTGAGTTTTAAGTGTTGAGTTCTCAAATGACAACTTACGATACGAACGGTTATCAGCAATTTAAAAACAGAATCCATCGCGCTGGAACGTTACTACGCAGGTTAGCTCCAGTCCGTTAGCCCACTCTGCTGGCGGCAAAATAAAATGTTGCTCAAGTTTTGCAGTTCAATTTGAGTTTTGTTGTAAAATCAAAAAAAACAAATAAACAGTTCTTTAACATTCAAAAAGTTGTTATTCAATTCAACGTGGCTTACGCCAGCCGCCAGCAGTGTAGCGTTTCAAAAAATAGTTTTAGCGGGCTAACCAGTCACTCAAACATGACGTGCAAACCGCGACGCGCTTTGAGTTTTAAGTGTTGAGTTCTCAAATTACAACTTATGACAGCGATAGTTATCAGCAATTTAAAAACACAATCCAGCGCGCTGGAACGTTTGCACGCAGTTTAGTTCCAGTCCGTTAGGCAACAAAGAAACAGCATTCATGATAATAAGAAATACAATATTGGTTTTATTTCTCATCGCTTTGATTTTCGGTTGTAAAGGAAACTCGTCTCAGCAAAGATTGGCAAAAATAGTGGATACGACTCAGGCGAGATCTGAAATGACGGAAGAACAGAAGAGAATTTTGATAGTGCAGCGTTCATTAGCCGTGCTGAATAATTCCAATCCTGATTCACTTGCGCAAACGGCAATTAAAAAAGACAGCATCTATTTTATCTGTGTGCACGGATATACATATGAAGTACCTGGGATCAATGACTATGAAAAGAATTACAAAAACATCGTTCCTTTGAAAGTTATTCCTGGAACATCAGATGCAATAATGACAAAAGACGATGAAGAATTAGCTATCGTTGCGAATAAATACGCAACACGTTTTAATAAAATCATTCTCAATCATTTAAATAAATAGTAACGGCTTTGTTGCCTAACCAGTCGCTCAAACCGACGTTGTAACCGCGCTCGCGCTTGAGTTGCGAGTGTTGAGTTTTCAAATGACAACTTACGATACAAACAGTTATCAGCAAATTAAAAAACAATCGCGTCGCGCTGGAACGTTACAACGCGGCTTAGCTCCAGTCCGTTAGAACGCAGCGAATAGGCATTTTCTAAAAGGGGAATAAATGAAATCGAATCCTGCAGTATTAAAATTTCAAAAAGAATGTTTTGCTATTTATTTGACAGATATACAGAATAAAGTAAATGGATTTCCTAAACGATATGTATATCCAGACGGAAATCCGATTAGACCTGTTATTCCTGTCCAAACGACAACTAACAAGATAATGTTGGTTGGTGCATTTCCGTCAGCTCGTTTTGAACAAAGAAATGGGAAATTGATTCCCGTCGGTGATAATCTCGCACCATTTGGTCCTGAACATTATTTTGATGGATCTCAAGTAAGAATTCAAGAATCAACAGAAAGTTTACATAAAAACTATTTTCCTCAGCTTGGTATTGAACGCACTGATCTATGGATAACCGATATAGTCAAAATATATTTGTATCCAGATAAACATCTAAAGAATTTTGACTCGTCAGGATTTGTAGATACTCACAAGTTATTTCCCAAGATTGCAGAAGCAAGTTTAGAATGGTTTAAGGAAGAATTGAAAGTTTGTAATCCCAAACTCATAATTACACTTGGAGAAGTTGCTGCAAGAGTTGTTTCTCAAAACAGTAAACCATCCCTTGATGGTGTCATTAGAGATTTATCTTATGCTGATAATATTAAAATAGTTCATCTTGCTCATCCAGAGATTCGACGTCGAAATCCAGAATGGGACAAACGGACTAAAGTTCATTTACGTGAATTAGCAAAACAAATTAAAAAATATTTATAGCGCTGCGTTCTAACCAGTCGTTCAAGCTGACGTGTGAACCGCCGGCGCGCCTGAAACTTGAATGTTGAGTTTTCAAATTACAACTTAGGTTACGGATAGTTATCGGCGAATTAAAAAACAATTTCTCGGCTCTGGAACGTTCACACGCAGCTTAACTCCAGTCCGTTAGGCAGCAGAAAGTAATAGTGAAGGAAAACTTAAAATGAGGAAAGATCTATTCATCGTCGGTGCTCGACTTTTAGGAATATGGATTCTAATAGGTGTCATAAACCCAATATCTCACATTGTCGCGCCAATATTTATCAAAACTCAACCACCTACATACGTTCAACTGACCAATGTTGTTAATGGTATTTTACATTTTATAATTGGTTATTTCCTTCTGTTCAAAACAAATAGTCTATATAAATTTCTAGATCGGATTTTAACTGAAACAGAAATAAATAATGATGAAAATTCTGCTGCCTAACCAGTCGCTCAAGTTGACGTGGTAACCGCGAACGCGAATTTTGTATTCAAAGTTGAAATATCTAAACACAACATACGATTCAAACAGTTATCAGTAAATTAATCAGGGTCGCGTTCGCGTAAAAACGTTACCATGCAACTTAGCTCCAGTCCGTTAGGCCACGATCGTGAAGGAAGAAAATTAATATGCTTGTACATAAAAATATAAAATGGCTTATCATCATAATATTAATGCTTACAATGATTAATAATTATGCATTGTCACAGAATAGATTTTTTGAGAGAAACAAAACATTTTGCGCAAAAGTAGATTCATGCCTCAAATTCCTAAACGAAATCACATCATCAACCTCCTTAACATTAAAATATATCTTGCAAATTTATAATGCAGAGAAACTTGTTGGTGGGTTAGTAAACAACGCGACGTCTGGTATCCAATCTCCAGAAGGTATGGAACCACCTTGTCTTGATAGTACACTTGGTTATAGATGTCTACAATATGTTCAACGAAACATTACCCATTTTAGGATGGTCGATGATGGCTGGAAAGGAGAGAACAATTTTATGGAGCCATATAAATTTTGGGATTCTGTAGCGCAACACATTTATCCTAATTCTCCAGAAGCAAATGAAATATCATTTGATATAGATTTTAATGACTTGGTGCGTAAATATTCGTTTACTAATGATATAGCAGGCGAGACTTGTGAACATCATTGTAGAAGAGAATTTCAAAGGGACTCTACACATTACCTTGAATATTATTCGCGTGATGAGATAGATAAATGGCCTCAAGAGTGTGCACAGAAAAGGGCACAGTTTGAAAGTGAAAGGAACAAATTGCTACAAAAATATGGGATTACACCATTTACTAAAAGGTTGCGAGACATCGATATTACAACAATAGTTATCGATCATACTGTTTGTTAAATAAGTTATCGTGGCCTAACCAGTCGCTCAAGTTGACGTGGTAACCGCGAACGCGAATTTTGTACTCGAAGTTGAAATATTTAAGCACAACATACGATTCAAACAGTTATCAGCAAATTAATCAAGGTCGCGTTCGCGTAAAAACGTTACCACGCAACTTAGCTCCAGTCCGTTAGGCGCACGAAAATGGCATATGTGGTAAACAAAAATACAAACATAATAATCTTAATCGTCAGCGTGTGGTGGCTTGGTTGTTCTTCGAATCAAACAGTTTCTGCTTCTTATTTATTCCTAGATTCTACGAAATCAATCACGTTGTATTTAATTGACGGTAGAATAGTTTCTTTTGCACCCGACAATTATACTGCAAAAGATAATATTGATTCGTGTTTTGTTACCGGAACTGGAGTTGTCTCAAAAGAGGGGTCTTATAAACAAGAATATTTTTCAGGTACAATAAACTTCCGTGCAATAAAGGAGATGAAGTTTTCAGAGCCACCACCTACTAGTTCATTAACTCCGCTGTTGGTTGCAGCTTCGTTAATTGTAGCGCTCCTTGTATTTATGACCACATTCAAAACATAATTATCGTTGCGCCTAACCAGTCGCTCAAGCCGACGTTGCAATCTGCTCACGCTCTAAGTTATGAGAGTTGAAATATCTAAACACAACATACATTACGAAACAGCATTTTAAACTTAAAACTTTAATCAACCCGCTGGAGCATTGCAACGCGGCTTAGCTCCAGTCCGTTAGGCCGCAGTTGTTGCAGGCCGCATCTAAAGGAAAAGCAGAATCAGCAGTTCATCGTACGCTTTCATTAGCTGACTACGATTTAACAGAAAAGACTTTATGTCGGAGTTT